>DASWYF010000033.1 GCA_036405135.1 Verrucomicrobiia bacterium
CTTCCAAATGCAGGTCATCAAGGAACTGGACCTGCGTGAAAATCAAACCCAACCAGTTCCTAAAACCTGATGCACTGGCCAACTCAAAATGTGTCCACCATGTCCCCGCACACCTGTCCACCATCTCTCCAGTCTTTACACGAGGGGAGAAGGAAGAAAGAGGCCGTCCCTTATAGGATATGTGGGTGTATCGGGTGCTGGATCGGGGCTCGTAAGCTGGAGGGAGAACGGGACGTCGGTGGGCGTAGGATTGTATGTCTCACCGGGGAATCCTCAGTAGCCACTGCGGAACCAGCCGGGTCAAGGACAGCGCCAGAGTCTGGCCTCCCTGTGAGGAGGAGCCATAGGCCAGATACATCAACAGGGGTCGGATGGTTTCATTGCTCTTTGACATAGTTCCTTAGCCATCCAAGGGATGGAGTGGGAAGTTTTCAGTGTTCAGTTTTCAGAGGAACACGAAAGCCGAAGATTCTGCCTTTGCTCTAGATTCAAAGCGTCGAGGACGACGACGAGAACGAGGACGAAGGACGATTGGGTGGTGTTGGAGTGGCTGGCGAGGGTCGGATTCGGATTGGTGTGGACTGGTGGCTAGAGTGCCGCAGAACAGGATGCCATCGAGAAGAGGGAGCATCGACCGGACGAGATGGGAAGGCGACTTCGGGGGAACGGATGAATTATGAAGGATGAGGTATGAAGGGAGAAACGTCCAACTTCCAACTTTGAACGTTCAACGTTCAGAGGGGAAACCAGGATGGTGGCGGGGAGGGTGGCAAAACTTTGGGCTTTGAACTTTGCCCGGCTCCCCGCCATTCTGTCCCCCGTTTCTATGACTGTGACTTTGTTTGTGCCTTGCTTCGTTGATGCGTTGTTCCCGCAGGTCGGGATCAACATGGTCCATATTTTGGAGAAGCTGGGTCATCGCGTAGAATGTCCGGAGGAGATCGCTTGTTGCGGTCAGCCAGCCTTTAACTCCGGTTATTGGGATGAGGCGCGGTGTGTGGCGGAGCCGGTGGTGAAGCGCTTGAAAGATTCGGAGGCGGTGGTGATCGCGTCGGGATCTTGCGGCGCGATGTTAAAGGTGTTTTATCCGCAGCTTTTTGAGAACAAGCCCGAGGCGTCTGCGGCGCATGAACTCTCGCACAAAGTTTGGGAGTTCTCCGATTTTCTAGTGAAGAAGCTGGGCGTGACGGATCTGGGCGCGAAGTTCCCGGCGAAGGTGACGTTCCATGATGGTTGCCACGGGTTGCGTGAACTGGGCATCAAGTCTTCTCCGCGCAAGCTGCTGGAGAAGGTGCAAGGGCTGGAGCTGGTGGAGATGCAGGATGCCGAGACGTGCTGTGGTTTCGGTGGGACGTTCTCCGCGAAATTTCCGATGATCTCCACGGCGATGGGTGAGGTGAAGTGCGCGAGTGCCAAGGATACGGGTGCGGATTACATCGTCTCGAACGACTCGAGCTGCCTGATGCATGTGCAGGGGTTGTTGAGCCGTGAAGGGCACAAGCTCAAGACCATCCATCTCGCGGAGATCCTGGGTAAGAACTGATTTATTTGTTGTATGGAAGTGACTGCCAATCCTCTTGATCCCGTCAGCGAACAGCTCGCGTATTATTGCGCGCGCGCGCCAGAGTATGATGAGTGGTGGTTTCGCCTGGGCCGCTACGACAAGGGCCAGGAGCAGAACACGCAATGGTTCAGCGAAGGCGCGATCGTGGCGGAGGCGTTGCACGCGTTTCAGCCGGTTGGCGAAGTGTTGGAACTGGCGGGTGGCACGGGCATCTGGAGCGAGCAATTGCTCTCGCACGCAAATCATCTCACGGTGGTGGATGGCTCCACGGAGATGCTGAAGCTGAATGCGGCGCGGTTGCATTCCTCCAGCGTCACTTACGTGGCGGCGAACATCTTCGAGTGGCAGCCGACGGATCGTTATGATGCGATCTTCTTCGGCTTCTGGCTCTCGCACGTGCCGCCGGAGAAGTTCGATGCGTTCTGGGAATTGGTCCGCAAGAGTTTGAAACCGGGTGGACGATTTTTCTTCGTGGACTCCAAGCTGGCGAGTTCGTCCATGGCGGCGAATCATCAATTGCCGGACAAGGATTCCACGACGCATATCCGGCGCTTGAATGACGGTCGCACGTTCCAGATCTACAAGGTATTTTACGAGCTGGATGAATTGGCGGCGCGACTGAAACAAAAGGGCTGGTATGTGGACCTGCGCCAGACACAGAATTATTTTCTCTACGGCTCGGGTTCGCTCACGCAACCCGCATAAACCATGAGCAGTCATTCACAGGAATTTTTGCAGCAGGCAGATGTCGTCACGAAGGATCTGCGCCATCGCGGCCTTATCCAGACGGCGCTCCGCAAGTACGAGGTGGCGCGCGACAAGAAGAAGGCCGCGTTCGGTGATTGGCAATCCGCGCGCCAGGCCGCAGCCGAGACGAAGTGGGAAGCCATCAACCACATGGACCAGTATCTCGCGGAGTTCGCCGACAAGCTGGAGGCGCGCGGGACGAAGGTGCACTGGTGCAGCACGGCGGATCAGGCCCGGGATATCATCGTGAAGATCATCGCGGACAAGAAGGCGCGGTGCGTGATCAAGTCCAAGGCGATGACGGCAGAGGAGATCCACCTGAACGCCGCGATGGAGAAGGCGGGCTTCGAAGTGGTGGAGAGCGATCTGGGCGAATACATTGTGCAGCTCCGCAAAGAGCCGCCGTATCACATCGTCTTCCCCGCGATGCATCTCACGCGCGATGACATCAGCGATCTTTTCCAAAAAGAACTCGGCAGCGCGCCGACTCGCGAACCGGAAGAGCTGACGATGATCGCACGTCGGGCGCTCCGTAAGAAATACATCGAGGCAGACATCGGCATCACGGGCGCGAACTTCGCCATCGCAGAGACGGGCATGATCTCGCTCACGGAGAATGAGGGTAATGCGCGGCTCACGGCGGCCTTGCCCAAGACGATGATCACGCTCATGGGCATCGAGAAGCTGTTGCCGAAGATGGAAGACCTCGCGCTCTTCCTGCCGATGCTTGCCACAGCAGGTGCAGGCCAGACGGTGACGGGCTACAACACGCTCTACGGTGGACCGAAGCAACCCGGTGAAGTGGATGGGCCGGAGGAATGGCACGTGGTGCTGCTGGATAATCAGCGCAGCATCCTGCTCGCCGATCCGGAGCAACGCGATTCACTGCATTGCATCCGTTGTGGTGCATGTCTGAATGTGTGCCCGATCTTCCGTAACGTGGGCGGCCATACTTACGGCACCACTTACAGCGGTCCCATCGGCAGTGTCATCACGCCGCATCTGCGCGGGCTGCAGAGCTGGAAGCATCTCAGCGGTTCGTCGTCACTTTGTGGGGCTTGCACGGAGACGTGTCCGGTGAAGATCGATCTGCATCATCATCTCTTGCAGAACCGTCGCAACGCCAGCCAGGAAGAGCCGAACGCGATGGAGCAGACGGCCTACAAAGCATTTGGCATGGTGGCGAACAGCCCTGGCATGTGGCAAGTGGGCAAGGAACTCGCGCGCATGTTCCAGCCGCTGCACAAGTTCGTGCTGGGCAGCAAACTCGATCCTGCCAAACCATGGACCGCGACGCGCGATGTGCAACCGGTGGCGCAGGAGAGTTTCAAAGAATGGTGGCAGAAGCATAAGTCCGCGAAGCAAGCGAAGTAACAACATGACTGAGCGCGAAAAGATTTTAGGCCGTATCCGCGAGGCGTTGACACTGAGCGCGCCGCATCCGGGCACGCATGGTGGGCATGAACCGGCGCAGACCTTCACGGGTCGCCCGGTGCATTCCGCGCAGCCGTGGTTGCCACAAGGCGGCGAGACGGCGGAAGAGCAGCTTGAACGTTTCCGTGCGGCTTCGCTCGATCTCAAAACTGATTTCCGCGATGGAGCGGATGAAGCATCGGCCATGGCTATCTTGAAAGAGATCGCGCAGGTGGAAGGCTGGAAGAAGGTTGCCGCTCATCGCAGCACCTTGACGGACAAGGCGACGCAAGCGCTGGCTCTGCCGGTGCTGCGCACGGACAGCGGTTACGACAAGCATGAGATGGAAGCGTGCGATGTAGGCATCACGGAGTGTGATGTCCTCGTAGCGCAGACGGGCAGCCTCATCGTGACGAGCCGCAGTTCCGGTGGGCGTGCGCTTAGCGTGCTGCCACCGCATCATGTGGTGATCGCTCGGCGCGAACAGCTTGTGCGCGATCTCTCCGCGGCATTTGCACTCATTCAGCAGAAGTATGCGGATAATTATCCCAGCATGATTTCGCTCGTCACCGGGCCGAGCCGCACGGGAGATATTGAGCGTATCCTCGTGCTCGGCGCGCATGGGCCGAAGAAGCTCACGGTGATCTTGTGGTAAGCCATAAGCAAACAGGCGAGGGCGCCCGCCCCACTACGCCAGCAGCTTCGTCACGATCTCCCCATGCACATCGGTGAGGCGGAAATCGCGGCCTTGGAAGCGGTAGGTGAGTTTCTTGTGATCGAAGCCCATCAGATGCTGCAAGGTCGCGTGGAGATCATGCACGTGGACTTTATCCACGGTGGCGTTGAAGCCGAGTTCATCGGATTCGCCGAGTGTGATGCCGGGCTTGATGCCACCACCAGCCATCCACATGGTGAACGCGTTCGGGTGGTGGTCGCGACCATCGTTGCCACCTTGCACCATCGGTGTGCGACCGAATTCACCGCCCCAGATGACGAGCGTGTCTTCCAAGAGGCCACGTTGCTTGAGGTCCATCACAAGGGCGGCGCTAGCTTGATCGGTGTTCTTGCAATTCTTCTTCAGGCCGTTGACCAAGTTGCCGTGCTGATCCCAAGCTTCGTGAAAGATCTCCACGAAACGCACGCCGCGCTCGATGAGGCGACGCGCGAGCAAGCAATTGTTCGCGAAGGAGGCCTTGCCCGGCTCCGCGCCATACATATCGAGGATGTGCTGCGGTTCTTTCGAGATGTCCACCACATCGGGCGCGCTCGCCTGCATGCGATACGCCATCTCGAAGGAGTTGATGCGCGTGGCGATCTCCGGATCACCCGTCACATTCAGACGCATGCCGTTCAGCTTGTTCAGCGTATCGAGGGACTCGCGCTGGAGCGATTCATCCACACCCTTCGGATTGCTGAGATAGAGGACGGGCTCGCCGCTGTTCCGGAATTGCACGCCCTGATAGACGCTGGGGAGAAAGCCGCTGCCGAAGTTCGAGCTGCCGCCGCTCGGGCCTTTATCACCCGAGCTGAACACCACGAAGCCCGGCAGATCATTCGCCTCACTGCCGAGGCCGTAGCAAGACCACGCGCCAAAGCTCGGGCGACCAAACTGCTGCGAACCCGTGTTCATCATGATCTGGCCGGGCGCGTGATTGAACGCATCCGTGACCATGGATTTCACGATCGCGATCTCATCCGCGATCTTCGCCGTGTAAGGCAGCAATTCAGAAAGCTCGGCGCCACTACGACCGTATTTCGCGAACTTAAATTTCGGTCCCAACAACTTCGACTGCGGATTGATGAACGCGGAACGATAACCCTTCAGCAGTTCTGCGGGCGGCAATGTGCCATCAAACTTCGCGAGCTGTGGTTTGTTATCGAACAATTCGAGATGACTCGGCGCGCCGGCCATGAAGAGGTAGATGACACGCTTGGCTTTCGCGGCGTAATGCGGAGCGCGGACGGCGAGCGGGTTCGTTGCGTCCGCTTTGCTCATCGCGTTCGCAGCGGGCGACATGAGCTGATTCAGTGCGATCGCACCCAAGCCCACACCACACTGTTGCAGAAACCAACGGCGGCTGACCTCTCTCGGATCCTGTCCGCGATAAAGATGAGACTGGCAGTTCATACGACTTATTCCTTCGTGATCGTTTCGTCGAGGTTCAGCAGCACGCGGGAGACAGCGGTCCACGCGGCGAGCTGGGCTTCGTTGATGCCTGAGGGCAATTTGCTGACTTCATTGCTCGCGAGTTCGAGCGGCTTCGCATCTTTCGCGCTGAAGCGGTCGAGCTGCTTCTGCAAGAGCGCTTCGAGTTCTTTTGCTTCATCTTTCGAGGGCTTGCGCGAGACGCAGCAGCGGAAGGCGTATTCGAGACGGCTCGCATCCGTGGTGCCGCCTTCACGCAAGACGCGTTGGGCAAGGCCTTGGGCGGTTTCCATGGAGATAGGATCGTTCAAAGTCATGAGTGCTTGCAGCGGGGTGTTCGAGCGACCGCGGCGCACGCAGGAGAAATCACCGTTCGGCGCATCGAAGGCTTGCAGAAGCGGATACGGCACGGAGCGATAACGGAACGTGTAGAGCGCGCGGCGATAACGGTTCTCGCCCTTCTCCTCTTCCCAGAATTTCGGACCGTAACTGGTGGGCGGCAGGAACAGGAATTCTGGTGCGGGCGGATACACACTCGCGCCACCAACTTTTTGATTCAGCAGACCGCTGGCGCTCAGGCCGATGTCACGCACTAGTTCGGCATCCACGCGGAAGCGGGAACCACGGGCGAGCAAGCGGTTGTTCGGGTCCAGCGCCAGCAGCTCCGGCGTGACGGAAGAGGCTTGGCGATAAGTGGAGGACGTGACGATGAGACGGTGGAGTTTTTTCATACTCCATTTGTTTTCCATGAAGTTCACAGAGAGCCAGTCGAGCAATTCAGGATGTGAAGGCGCTGGCGCTTGCACGCCGAGGTCTTCGCTCGTCTCCACCAGGCCGATGCCGAAGTAGGATTGCCATACGCGGTTCACCATGGAGCGCGCAGCCGTCGGGGATTTTGGATCGACGAGCCATTTCGCGAAGGTGAGGCGGTTGCCTTCATTTTTCTCCGGCAGAGGATTCAGCACCTTGGGCACACCGGTGGTCATCTTGTCCGCGGGCTTGGTCATGTCACCGCGCTTGAGGAGGAAGGTATCGCGCGGGTTGTCCATGCGGTTCAGCACCATCTGCGTGCTGCCTTGTGGATGTTGCTTCCAGAGGGCGGCGATCTGCGCGTTGGCATCCTTCCACTCCGGCACTTGCTGACGCCAGTAGGTGAAGAGATCGGCTTTCTGGATGCGTGTGCGCTGGGCGGCAGGCGTCTCCAAGATGTTCAGGATGTGATGCGGCAAGGTCGGTGCAGTCTCCGTCACATCCCCGGCGTAAGAGACGCGGAAGCGGCCGAGGTTCAGGTTTTGGTTTTGGTCGCTGTTCGGGCCGCCGTGCTGCTGCTGGATCTCGAAGGTGAACTTCGTGCCCGCTGGATAAGCGAAATTATTCGTGGCGATGAAGATCGCGGTGCGATCCTGATTGCGCTGGCCGGGTCCGGCATCGATGCCCCACGCGGTCTTCACGTCTTTGTCGATCGCATAGCTGATCGGGCCAGTGACGCGGTATTCGTTTGTCTTGTAATTCCCTTGCAGCACCTTCGGCAGCACCATCTCTTCGTTGCCGAAATCGGCGATGGCTTTCGCGAACTTCACGCCCGTCTTCTCGTTCGGCTTGGTGGCATCTTCCGTCACCACGCGGAATTCGGTGAGCGCCATCAAACCTTCCGTGGAACGCCCCGGGCCACCGGCAGGTAGATTCGGATCGGTCATCAATTCGAGACGGAACGCATTGATGTTCGTGGCGGTGACATTGTTCGTGAAGACGGCGGTGAAGCGCGTGGGCGCGTAGCCGGAGCCCATCTGCGAACCATCGGGGAAATCGTAGTAGCGTTGGGCATTGTCACCAGCATTGCTCAGCGGCAACACCGTCCACTTCGGCGAACGTTGCTTCACGGATTCTTCCCACGCGGTGAGTTTCTTCTCCCAATCCGGCGTGCGATGCTTCAGATCTTCCTCGATCTTCGCGATGTCGCCGAGCAGTTGCGCGCGGCGCATGTTTTGATCCGGCGAATACACATTCATGCTGCCTTCCGTGCTGTCATTGATGAAGGCGAAGAGCTGGTAATATTCTTTCTGCGAGATGGGGTCGTATTTGTGATCGTGGCATTGCGCGCACTGGACGGTGAGGCCCATCACGCTTTTGCCGATGGCGTCGAGGCGATCGAACATCGCCTCCATGCGGAACTGCTCGGGATGCACGCCGCCTTCCTCATTGATCATGGAATTGCGGAGGAAACCGGTGGCGACCTTCTGGTCCTGCGTGGAGTTCGGAAGCAAGTCACCGGCGATCTGCTCGATGACAAACTGGTTGTAAGGCAGGTCGCGATTGAAAGCGTTGATGACCCAATCACGGTAGAACCACACATCGCGCGGCTTGTCTTTCTCGAAGCCATCGGAATCCGCGTAACGCGCGCCATCCAACCAAATACGCGCCCAGCGTTCGCCGTAATGCGGTGAAGCGAGCAGTCGCTCCACCTGTTTCTCATAGGCATTCGCGGAACGATCGGCGAGGAAAGCATCCACTTGCGCAGGCGTTGGCGGCAGGCCGATGAGGTCGAGCGAGAGGCGACGCAACAAAGTGACCTTGTCCGCTTCCAGCGAGGGCTTGAGCTTTTCGTGCTCCAGCTTGGCCATCACGAAGCGGTCGATGGGATTCGCCACCCAGCGCGTGTTCTTCACCTTGGGCAGTTCCGGTTTCACGGGCGTCTTGAAGGCCCAATGATCTTGCCCCGCCGAGGCGAGTTTCACGGAAGCACTCTCCGGCCACACGGCGCCCTGATCGATCCATTGCTTGATGAGCGTGATTTGCTCTGCGGTTAGGCGTTCGCCCTTCTTGGGCATTGGATCCACTTCCTTGTGCGTGGCGGTGATGACTTGGAAGAGCACGCTCTTGGCGCTGTCACCGGGGACGATGGCGGCACCGTGATAGCCGCCTTTGAAGGCGTTCTCTTTGCTATCCAGGCGCAGGGCGGACTCCTGTTTGAAGGAGCCGTGGCAATCCGTGCAGCGCGAGGTGAAAATGGGCTGGATATCGCGGACGAAGTCCACGGAAGCGGCGTTCAAGCTGCACACACCGGCCAGCAAGACCATGATACCGGCGGCAAGGCGCGACGTTCTTTCAGGCAACAAAGACATATTCAGGCTATTACTAGATACTAGTGCATCCGCGCCGTGCCGGAATAGAGAAAATTGCTTACCTGTATGGAGGATTCAGCCATGTTCAAAAGGAAACATCGAACATCCAACATCGAACATCCAACATCGAACTCTGAACATCGAAAGCGGGATGACCAGAAATAGTTAGTTCTGCCTCCTCATCCCGCATACGGGACAGCTACGAGGAGGTGCCGCGTTCGCGTTTACGGAAGTCGGTGGGGGTGAAGCCGGTGACTTGTTTGAAATCGCGGCTGAAGAAAAATTGGTCGCTGTAGCCGCACTGGCTGGCGACTTGTTTGATGGCTTCATCCGTTTCGATGAGGCGGCGCTTGGCGTGGGTGATACGCTCGCGGCGGAGCCATTCATGCGGGCTGGTGCCGAGGTGTTGCTTGAAGACGCGAAAGAAGTGCGAGGGGCTCATGCCCGCCATGGCAGCCAGTTCAGGCACGCGCCAAGGCTGGAAAAATTTCAGCCGCATCGTCTCGATCGGCTTGCGCAAGCGCTCGGGCATGGTGTGATCACCGCCCGCCAGGAGACCACTGGCCTGCCGCGATTCCGTGAGTATGGCGACGAGTTGGGCGAGATCGCTGTTCAGCCACGCATCGGTGCTGACATCCGGGGCCTGCAACCGCTCGAAAATGCGATCGAAAATGGCACGGATGGGACGCAACGCCAACCCCGCGAAGATCGGGTGCGTCTTCACGGCGAGATTCGTGGCCCATCGCGCGCCTTGCGGTCCATCGAAGCGTAGCCAGTAAACTTCCCATGGATTCTGCGGCACACACCGGAACACATGTGGCTGCCCGCAATCGATCCACACCAGCTCGCCCGCCTTCACCGGCCAGACCTTGCCCTGCACCTGCACCTCACCCTGACCTTTGAGGCAGAGAATGAGTTCATGACCTGGATAATGGTCCCGCGTGATGTGATGCTCCGGCCCCGCGATGAGATGTCCGGCGCGCACGACGCTGTGATGACACGCGAATGTCTCCGCTGAAGGAGTATGATACAGCGAGCTCAAAAAACGCGTTGTCGCCGCCGGTTTGGTCACATGTGGAGCATGCGGGGAAAAAGGACGGATGTCCAATCTGGAGGCTTAATAAGCTCAAAGTTCAAAACTCAAAGCTCAACGGAGGGAGACATGGAAACTCCAACATCGGGAGGAAGGCGTCGTAACATCTCTTCCGTGGAAGAGTGTTCTCGCTCAAGTTGTTTGCATGCCAAAAGCGTCCAGCAGGAAAGTGGTGGGCGGTGGACAGGCTGCGGCTGTAGTTAAGAAGCCGAAGACGCAGGCGGGGCGGATCATGTATATCGAGTGCAAGGCGGGAGCTTTGCAGGGGGAGAGGCACGCATCGGGCGGGTGACTTTTCCAAGACAGGACGCACACTCTACTCTCACGGACAGAAATTCCAGAGTCTCTAAGGCAAGTCCCCATACACATTGCTTGACAAAGTGTATCAAGTGTACTATTACTACTAATACACTAATAAATCATCGTGCCATTCACCTTCAACATCGCCACTGGATCCAATGTTCCGATCTACAAACAGATCGCGGATCAGGTGCGGCTGGCGGTGGCGAATGGCAAGCTGGCGGTGGAGACGCAGCTCCCCAGTGTGCGCGCGCTTGCCGAGGAGTTGGTGGTGAATCCGAATACGGTCGCCCGCGCTTACACCGACTTGGCGCGCGAAGGCTTCATCGAATCACGTGCGGGGAAGGGCGTCTTCATCATCCCGAAGCGCAAGGTGGTGAGCCGTGAGGAGGGCTGGCGACGTTTGGAGCCTTTGATCGATGGCCTTATCGGTGAGGCCGCCGCCTTGGATTTCTCCCGTGAAGAGCTGGAACAGGCGTTCCGCAAAAAACTTTCCCAGTGGAAGAACCCGAACAAGCTATGAGCGATTCACCCGTCATCCAATTGCGTGGCCTGACGAAATATTTCGGCAAGAGTCCCGCGGTCTATGAGCTGAATCTCGAAGTGCCACGCGGTTGCGTCTTCGCTTTCCTCGGTCGCAACGGCTCGGGCAAGACCACGACCATCCGCATGATGCTCGGCCTCGTCCCGCCGACGCGTGGTAGCGGCACCTTGCTGGGTTGCGACATCCGCTCGCTCACACCGGAGATCCGTGGCCGCGTGGGCTATCTCACCGAGGAACATCAGCTCTATGCGTGGATGACGGTGAAGCAGTGCGGTGAATTTCAGTCCTCCTTCTATCCGCGCTGGAACGACAAGGTGTTTCGCGGTGTAGTCGGCCATTTCAAATTGAAGCCGGAAGCGAAAGTGAAAGACCTCTCGCGTGGCGAACGCGCCGGTCTTTGCCTCGCCCTCACGCTCGCGCCCGATCCCGAACTGCTCATTCTCGATGACCCCGCACTGGGCCTTGATCCGGTAGCTCGCCGTTCCTTGGTGGAATCGATGATCTATCTTACGCGCCGTTCGGACCGCACCATCTTCTTTTCCTCCCACGACCTCGCGGATGTGGAGCGCGTGGCCGATCACATCGCCGTGATGGATCGCAGCATCTTGCGCGCTTGCTGCCCCGTAGATGTCTTCCGCGAGAAGGTTCGCCAAGTGCGCCTGAGCTTCAATGGCGAGCCACCACGCCTGCCGGAAATCCCTGGCCTCTTGCAAGCCTACCGCACCGCCCATGAACTGCGCGTCGTATGTGTGGATAGAAATGGTGCGACACGGCAGGCCTTGAACGCACTCGCCCCGGCAAAAGTGGAAACGATGCCATTGAGTCTGGAAGAAGCGTTCTTGAGCTATCTCGGTGATCGTGGGGAGAAATCATTCATCTTGGCAGACATGGAGGAAAAAGTATGAAGGCACTCATCTGGAAAGAATTTCGTGAACAGCGCGTGCTGACGGTATTCGCGGCCTTGGTGATGGTGGTGATGCTGATCAGGGCCGGTTGGATCTCGGTCAGCAGCGCTTTATCTGAAAGTATGGGAAAGGGCGGGGTGATACAGATGCTGCAGCCATTGATGGCCGAGGACTTTCATTTGTCCGTGGCCGTGATCTGCGGCTTGTTTGCAACGATCTTGGGATGGATGCAAATGTTTAACGAGCGGCATCGTGATCTTCATGCCTACCTCTTACATCGCCCCCTTTCTCCCCAGACTATCTTTCGTGCGAAAGTCACCACCGGGATGGCGCTCTATTTTCTGGCGATGGGCTTGCCTTTGCTCGTCTTCATCTTGTGGGTCTCTTTTTCCGGCCGAGTCGCTGCACCTTTTGAGTGGAGCATGGTTCTTCCGTCACTGGCCTATTTCTTGAGCGGTACAGTTTGCTATTTTATAGCGATGCTGGTGTGTGTCCGTCGTGCGAAATGGCAAGGTAGCCGTATTTGGCCGATGGGAGTGGGAATTCTATTATATGCCTCATGTGCTGTTTTACCTCTTTTCTGGATGGTGGGGCTCGTGATCGCCATCTCCATCGGCCTGACGGCCTTGGCAGCAGCCGGTGCTTTTGCCGCTAACGGCGAATACGAAAGCCAAAGTCCGTTGGAAAAAGCCGCATTGACGGGAAGCCTTACTGTGGGGGCCACCATCATCTGTCTCTTCTTTGGGGTCGTGATCCATAACACCTTTGAAAACCGTAATGATCGTTCCTCCTTCCGTTATCAGATCGGCCGGGACGGCACCGTGTATAAAATATCGATGCGCGGAAATGTCCAGGAAGTGACAGACCTTGAGGGGAAACCTTTGATCGATGCGAACGGACAGAAGATAACCTTTCTACGTCACCCATATGGACTGGCCACATATGGCAGCCTGTCGCTGTACCGTGATGACGATTTCAAAAATAGGAAACCAGCCTTCCAAAGCAGCTTCACATACTATCGCTATTGGAAATCAGGAGAAGGCATCATCTGGTATGATTGGCTGCGCTATGGTCGCTTGGTTGGGTTCGATGGCAAAACTGGGAAGATAGTCGGAAGCATCGGCCCGGAGGGGTTTGCCGAAGGGCTTGCCGGGAAAAGCCGGTTTGCCGTACCGGACGATAACTATTGGTATCCCCGCAGCACCTTGGTGGATGAACAGACAGCTTATGCCATAGACGAGCGTGAAATGACGGCGAAGCCATTGCTGAGAGTCAGTGATACCAATCAAATCTTGGAAGCCAGAGTGATCCAGACAGGAGAAGGTCCGCGCTACACAGCAGTGGCCACACGCAGTTCGTTGCACTTCTTCACTCCGGATGGCAAACAATTGTGGCAAATACCACTGACGAAAGACCCCAGAGAATACAGCCAGATAGGTGTGCATTTACTGGATGTCGCCGGCAAATTTGCGGTGACCGTGAAGCCGTCTTACAAACTGAATGAGGAACGCGGCGGGAAAATGCCCACCTATTACTTCTTGGTGGCCAGCGGCGGTACCATTGAAAAACAGATGGAAGTGCCCGCTGATTTCTATGGCAAGGAAAGCGTCAGCCTTCTCGAAAAAATCACCATGGGCAGCATGCCTTTGTGTATGCATCTGCTTGTGGAATCAGACCATCCGTTTGTTGCCGCAGCCCTTGTGTATTCGACTGTGGCGATGATCATCGGAATCATCTTGGGACGACGTCATCGGATGTCTCTCAAAGCCCAGTCTGCCTGGGCGGTATTCCATTTCGTGACCGGCGTGGGCGGCTTGCTGGCGTTTATCTTCACGCGCAACTGGCCGTTACTGGTTAAATGTCCAAGCTGCCAGAAATTGCGTCAGGTAGAGCATACGCATTGCGAGCATTGCCAGGCACCTTTCCCCGCACCGGAAAGAAACGGTGTGGAAATCTTCGAGACCGCAACGGCTGAGTAAGGCTCGTCTTATCCACTATGCAGGACTGTTCCCTTCTGCTTAGCTGGCGGCATGCAACCCCGAATTCTTTCCGCAGTCGCCGCCTTGCTCTTGCTGGGCAGCCAGTCTTACGCTGCCGATGCCAAAGCCAAGGCTGATGATAAGGCTAAACCCGTAGTTGATGATAAAACCAAAGCCCCTGGCCAACGTCTGCCGACCGAGGCGAATGTGCGCTACGGCACCTTTGAGCGGAATGTCCTGGATTTCTACAAGGCGGCATCAGACAAGCCTACGCCGCTCGTATTTTATATCCATGGCGGGGGCTGGCTCAATGGGGACAAGGCGCGTGTCGGTGATCTGGAGAAGTATCTCGCAGCGGGCATCTCGGTGGTCTCGATCAATTATCGCTACACCTCGCAATCGCAGGATGTCGTGCCGCCGGTGAAGGGGCCGCTGCATGATGCGGCGAGAGCGTTGCAATTCGTGCGCAGCAAGGCGAAGGAGTGGAACATCGATAAGACACGTATCGGCGCGACAGGCGGTTCCGCAGGCGCATGCTCCAGCTTGTGGCTGGCGTTTCATAATGATCTGGCGGATGCGAAGAGCAGCGATCCGATCGCGCGCGAATCTACGCGATTACTTTGTGCAGCAGTGAATGTGGCGCAGACGACGCTGGACCCTCAGCAAATGAAGGAGTGGACGCCGAACAGCCGTTATGGCGGGCATGCGTTCGGCTTCAAGGGTGACAAGGAGAAGAAGCTCTCGCAGTTCGATGAGTTCCTGGCCAAGCGGGATACTATCCTGCCATGGATCGCAGAGTATTCGCCTTATGCGCTCGCTACCTCGGATGATCCGCCGATCTATCTCTACTACGGCGAGCCGCCAGCCATCGGGCAGGAGCAGAAAGACCCTACGCACACGGCGAACTTTGGTGTGAAGCTGCAGGAGCGTCTGAAGGAATTGAATGTGCCTTGCGAACTGGTCTATCCGAAAGCACCGGATGTGAAACATCCGGCGATCCGCGATTTTCTGATCGAGAAGCTGACGGCGAAGAAGTGAGGGAGTTTCTCTGAATGCGAAAAGCCCACCGTTGAGGAACGGTGGGCTTTTTGTCGTTCTATCTTTGATAGATAGAAAATAAGTTCACTGAAGACAAGGTGCCTGTCCCACTACGTTACTTCGTCGCCACGCCTTCGATGCGCAGGATCTGGCCTTCTTGCAGACGGATCTCTCCACCGCGGAATTTCACCACACGGCCATCACCAAAGACCCGCGTGCCGTCATTCATGGTGATGCTGCGGTTCGGTGCCACGTTGATGTTCTCGCCGTTCAGTTGCACCCTCACCTGCCCCGCGACCATGGTAGCGGAGTCCACAGCTTCGATCTTGGCTCCGCTGAGCTGCAGGATCATGCCTTCCACCAGGAAGCGGCGTTTGCCCTCTTTCTGGATCTGGCCATCCGGGGTGACGGTGGAGCCATCTCCCAAAGTCAATGGTGCGGTCAGGGGCCCGGCCACGCCGTCTTTGACCAGAGTGACGACACCGCCTTTTTTAGTCACATGATCTTCCACCGGGACGATGGAGCCATCCGCATCGGTGAGACGACCATCCTTGCCGAGGACCTGGCCTGGCTTGAGGGTGCGGGGCGTGCCTTGCTCACCGATCTTGAAGGTGCCGTTGGTGTTGACGATGATGGTGCCCAACTGCACCACGTTCGTGATCAGGATGGGCTCCGGCAGGTTTGCAGCCAGCCCGTAAGTCTGGTTGTCCTTGGCCGTCACGCTTTCGTAAGCGACGGTAGCTGCAGGAGCGGCTGCCGGTTCAGCGGCGGGCTGTTCTTGCGCCTGGGAAACAGCGGAGGCACAGGTGAAAGCCAAGGCGCTCAAGGTGGTGGACAGCAGCCTGGAAAGATTGTTTTTCATAAACTCAGCCCCAAATCCGGTTGATTCAATGAATCCATAGCAAGTTACCCGCCAATCGCACTTGTGGCAAGGCCGGTTGCACCCGCAGGCCCAAAGCTATGACTCTCGGGGAAACTCTACAAACACTCACAGCTTTTGCTCAGGCACATGGCTGCGACTCAGAGAGTCGCTCCCCATCTGGTAGAGACGCGTTGCCACGCGTCCCTGACTGATCCTTGGGGTATCCGCATGACCAGAGCAGGGACATGGAATCTTAAAAGCGTCTCAGATGTTGCCCCAGCCCCTTTATTTGCTGGTGGATATGCTCAGGTCTGGCAAGGGAACGCGGAGCACCGCGTCCCTACGGATTTGGCTTTGTTCGCGTAGCGAACCCAAGATTCCTAGGCATGGGTTTCAACCCATGCACCTGCAAAAGCAGAAACACCGTCGCGTAGCGACGGAAGAGGAGCGCGACTCTCCGAGTCGCAGCAACGTACCTGAGCTAAGACAGGCTAACTTCGCACTGTCCCCAGCAAGAGAAAAACTTCTGCCGAACGCGCTCAAACTTCTGCAAACTGACTGACATATGAACATAGCTGCGACTCGGAGAGTCGCGCTCCACCGGTAGGGACGCGTTGCTGCGAGTCCCTACCGGATTCGGCTTTGTTCGCGTAGCGAACCCAAGACTCCTAGGCATGGGTTTCAACCCATGCACTCGCGATTGAAACACTCCGTCGCATAGCGACGGAAGAACCGGAGCACTAAATCTCCTTCCCGACGGACGAGTTTTTCAACTCCCCGTCTTAGAATCATTTGGAATACCGTCTTGCTTGTCCAGCAGGCCAGTCATTGCATAGATGCGATTTAGGAAATGATTCTGACCGGACCAGGCCATCAAGCCTGTGACAGATACAACCACCAGCCCAAAAATCCAGTCGCGCAGTACGTTTTCAGAACCCCAAAGCGATAGAAGAGCGGCCAATAAGGCAACCAAGCCCATGATAAAGCAGCCTTTGATGTTCTTTTGCTCTTCTTTCACACAAAGTTCATAAATTTCTCCGGTGCAATCGCTAGAAGTCATTCGCTGAATCAATCGGATCGTATTCTTAAGAGCAAAAATCGAAACCAAAAGGAATAGGGCAAAACTTGCCCACCACACAGATGGTTGATTCAAATGATAAATTGGGATTGTCTGAGTCAGTCCAAGAACTAGCGGTAAAACGGTCTCCCTGAAATCGGGCGGAGACCATGTCACAGACCAAAACCAGTTGTACAGAAAAAAGACCATTATAATGCTGATAAATGAGATAAGAGCAAAAATCCAATACTTCACTTGCAGCATCCCTCCATGTTCACCTTCGAAAACTTTCTGCAGCAGGACTGCCAACGCAAGCCCTTGAATAACACTGATCAAAGTCATGTAGTTGGGTGTAGAATGCTCAAATAGACGAGATCGGAGCTCCTCCCTAGTAAAACCTTGGTAATATGGTTTCTTCATGGATTCACTGTAAAAAACATTTTACTTCATGGCGATTACTTAAACCTTTCCATTTTCTAGCCCGAGCTACACTTCTCATTCGCGATTCGAAGAACCGAAACAATCAACGAACAATTCTTGTGCGACGTAATGTCTCGGTCCAAATCCGTTTGCTTAGCAAACCCAAGATTCCTAGGCATGGGTTTCAACCCATGCACTCGCTTGAAACTCATCGTCGCATAGCGACGGAAGGAGTGGTCTTAGAAACGGTAACCCAACTTGAGCTTGCTTGCTGATGGGGCGTTAAATGCCGAATACGCGTCAACAATCACCAAGTCAGGGACCCTTTGTTTTGCGCGCTTCAGTTTCGCATGCGCTTTCTTAATTTCATCCACTTTTGTTCGAGTAGGTCCTACCACAATCAAAAGATAGCAACTGTGCTGCGCCTGTTCTGCCTTTGCATACTCTGGTAACTGAACGAGCAAGCCACTAAGCGCACCGCTGTTTGAGGAGAGTTTGAGTTCTACCACTACTTTGGTGTCATATCCCTTGTCCACTTTAAAGTCGACCGGTCCACGTCCAGCATTAGGTTCAGCGCTTACAGCAAGGTTATTGGCTTCGCAGTAAGAGTCCGCTATTGCGTAGAAAAGAAGTTGGGAAAACTTTTCAGGCCTCTGCCTCCCCGATTCATCAAACAAATGCTTGGATAATCCGTTATACTCTACAAGCTGCTTGAACTTCTTGATCATTTTTCTAACTGCTTCAATGAGTTCTTGCTCAGAAGTGGGTTGAGAAAGGAGAAGTTCGTTACTCTCAGAAAACTCCTTTCCTATCCCTTCCCAAACCACCTCGCCAAGCGGATCATTCTCAAAGTCATAGGCTTTTGGTTTGCGAGCGCGATACTCTTGAATTATGCCCTTAAACAGTTCAGGGTTGGACAACAACAGCTTCCTCATCTCTGTCTTGCTGTAACGCTTAGAATATCTCGACCAAGATGACCCCAAAATTCGATTCAGTTCATCCCGCACTTTATCGTTGTACTGCGTGATCGAATCGATATCTGAAAAACATTTTGCTTCTGGCAATGAAGCCAGAAGTGATTGCGGCAAGAGAAGGATAGGTTTTCCTGTGGATACTGAATAGGCCGCTGTAGCCGTTTGGTTACCTGCTTTAATCTGCTTGGTTTGAATGCCCAGTTTAGAACAGACACGTTCGTTAAATGCGCTAACGTCCTGCAGAATAACGTAAAGCACCATGTCGCTTATCAAATCGGGCCCGAATCCATCTTCAAAGACAGCCGCAAGTTCAAAAATTGCAGGATCTTTGATCCCGGCGTTTACGATTTCTTTTGCCGTTCCGTACATTTGACGCGCAAGGACTCGTGAAACGCCACGCCCGTGGCTTGACGCCTCCGAAAAACCTAACGCTGCTTCATCAATTTCAGGGAAAATCAATCTATCGATTGACTGACGTTCAAGCGCACCGCCTGGCGATGAATGTGAAAGCAGAACTAGAACCTCCTCAAAATATTTTTCGAATCGAGATAAACTTTTCTTAAACTCATGTACGCGTGTTGATCTTAAAAGTGCTGGGTCAATGTGCAGGCGCGAGTCGATGCCTAAGTATGCGTCAAATACTCCCTGTTTCCAGAGTTTGCCAGACGTCACTCCTAGAGCTTCGCTAATCTTCACACGCGACCTCCTTTACTCACCCTGTTCCTTTTTCTCTCCACTCGTCTTATTCCCCTGTTCCTTCCACTTCTTCTCCGCCTCAATGATCTCCCAAATCTTCTTCAACGTATCGCTCGAAATATTCGTCACCTGGAAATCCGAAGGTTGCGCCGGATCGATGAGCCGCAACGTCTTCACTTCGCGCTGATGTTTCAGGTGCTCGGCGATCGCGCCTTGGATGGACGTCAGCGTGTCGTTGAACTGGTTCACCTGCTTGGACACCTGCTCCAGCACCGGTGAGGTCTTCGCGGCTTTCTTGTCGGCGGATTCGGCGGATTTCACGCCCTCGGCCAGCACGCCCTTGATGCCTTCCAGGTTTTGTCCGAACGCGTTCAGTTGCGCCACGATGCTGCTCACCAGCTTCTCCGTGTCGTTGCTGGGCTTTGCGAGGCGTTGCGCTTCGATGCCCTGCGCGAGCACGGCTTTGATGGATTCCAGGCCTTCCGAGAAGGTCGAGAGCTGCACCACCACGCGGCTCACCGGGTCGCTTTCGCTGGTGCCGGAGAAAAGCTGGTTGCGCTTGAACGTGCGCTTGATCTCGTCCCAGCGCGCCAGTTGCTCCGGCGTGATGACCTTTTGGATCTCCGCGAATTTCAGCAGGTTCGCCTCCGCACCCGTGGTGAGCGTCTGCGCCTCGTTCCGGTAATGGTCCTGGATGAGCGTCCAGATCTCGCCGTCGTTCATGATGGGGAGGACCTTCTCGGCCAGCCGGTTCATGTTGCGATAGGAGCCTTGCAGCTTGAAGGGCGGCTCCGTGCGGAAGGCCTCGGCCTGCGCAGCGGAGGCGATGTATTCCACATTCACGCGCAGCACGATGTCCCGGATGCGGATGAGCTTCCGCATCACGTTCACCATCTCGTTGATCTCCTCCACGGAGTAATTCCCCTCGAAAGTCACGCCCTCGCGCGAATCCGTGTCCGCGATCTTCGCGATGGCATACACATCCTTCTGGCTGCGGCTGGCAAGCTGGTTCAGCACACGGTTCGAGGTGAGCGCATTCTCCAGGTAGCTCAGCTTGAACGCATCTTCACTGCCGCCGATGATATCGCCGAGGTTGTACGTATCGGCGCGGTTCGCGAGCATGTCCGGGATCTTGAACTTGTCGCCGCTCTCCGTGTACGGGTTGCCCGCCATGACGACGGCCACGCGTTTGCCGCGCAAATCGTATGTCTTCGCCTTCCCTTGATACACGCCCTCGATGCGCCGCTGGCCGTCGCACAACGAGATGAACTTCTGCAACAGCTCGGGATTGCAGTGCTGGATGTCATCCAGATACAGCATCACGTTATCGCCCATCTCCAGCGCGAGATTCAACTTCTCGAGTTCCTCCCGCGCACTCGCGTTCTTCGCCTCCGCCGGATCGATGGACGTCACGCTGTGGCCGATGGCCGGGCCGTTGATCTTCATGAACACGATGCCTAGTCGGCTCGCGATGTATTCCATCAACGTCGTCTTGCCGTAACCGGGCGGCGAGATGAGCAGCAGCATGCCCATGCGATCCGTGCGCGTGTTCGCACCCGCCACGCCCATCTGCTTCGCGAGATTGTCGCCGATGAGCGGCAGATAGACGGAATCGATGAGCTTGTTCCGCACGAAGGACGTAAGCACCTTTGGCTGAAATTCCTCCAGCCGCATGTCCTCGCGCTTCGCCTCGACGAGCTTCGCCTTCAACGCGTGGAAATGTTGGAAACGCGGTACTGTCACGCGTTCATGCTGCTGCAGCTTCGACATGAACGCGTTGTAATTCAGCGCGTAACCCTCCGGCGTGATGGCCGCATGCGCCCCCGCCAGTTTCGGGATGTGCGCATTCACCGAGACATCGATGACCGAGCGCAGCTCGAACGTGCCGCGCAGCACGATGGACGCCGCCTCGTTCCGATACTCCGCATTCGGCTTCGGCTCCGCCACGCTCAGGTAGCCATCCACCCACTCGCACACGAGCTGGAACGCACTGCGCGTGTCCTCGCTCACCGACTTCAACGCCGCCTCGAACTTCTGCGCGAAATGCTTCTGCCGCAAGAATGCCTGAAAGCCCTGATAGATCGTGGACGCCTCGATGCTCGTGACGAAGTGCTCATTCGTCGTGAGATCGTGGAAAAGATATTCGCCTGCCTGCTCCGCCAGATTCGCCGGGAACAAGCCGCTCGTCTCACTGAACTGACGGATGAGCCCTTGCAGCTCCGCGATATACGTGTCCGGCTGCTCGCGACCGGGGAACAGTGTATTACGTAGGCGGAAACCCGCCAGCTTCGCCGTGAGCAACGGATTTTTCGGCGACTGATCCCGCCAGAAGACTGTCGCACAGGCCCGCGCATGCGTGTGGTAGCGCAGCAGTCCGATGCTGGAGTGCATCCGCGCCAGCTCGCGCAGCAAGAGCGCGGCATCGTTATCATGGATGCCCTTCACATAGCCCTCCGCATAACGCGGCGCCATGAACTCCTGCACATGCGCAAACTGCTCCTCCGCACTGAGCTTCAGGAAACTCTCGACGCTCTGGCCATGCGACTTCGCCTCCAGCGCCTTCAGCAATTCATACGCGAGGTATTCGCCGCGATACACCGTAGGGCTTTCGGAGACGATCTCCTGTTCCCACGCATCGCGCGTGCCGAGAAACTCCGCATCCGTCACCTTCTCGAAGAAATTTGTACCCGTGAGGTGATAGAACATCGCATCATCCCGCTGCACGACGGTGAGTTCCAGCGGCTGCGTGTTGACGTTGAACTTGTGCTTGCCGAACTGGATTATGTTCTTGCCATCGACGTACAGGTCCTGCTTGTCCTTGAGCTGGCGGACGGCGTCCTCGCGGATGGTCTTGAGGCGGCTCTGGATGTCGCCGGACTTCACCGTATCCTCCAGCTCCGTGAGCTGGCGCACGATGTCGCGCACCTTGTCCACCATCAGGTCGGAGGCGAAGTAGCCGTTGATGTCGTTGATCGACTTCATCGCCTCCACGCGATGCTTGATGCCCTTCAAGATGCGGTCCGCCGAGGACATCAACGAACCCGCACGCTTGTTCCGCGCTTCGACCAGCGCGAGCTTGCGATTCTCAAACGCCGAATAAAGCTCATCGCGTTTCTCCGTGATCTGTGACTGGAACTCCTCGAAATCGGCGAAGCGGCCTTCCAGCTCCTCCACCTGCACCATGATCTTGGTGAGGTATTCGTCGCAACGCGCCGGCGTGTCGCAGATCTCCAGGTAATTCACCACGCTCTGGTCCAGCAACCGCATCTGCGAGGCGAACTGCGCGGTGCCCTCCACCGCCTGCAATTCCGAGCGGCGCTTCTTCAGCGCCACCTTGATCTGGTTCAGCGGCGCGTAGATGGCCGAGATGCCGTCGATGATCTGCGTGGTCTGCGTTGCGTCATCGATCTTCAGATTGCTGACGATCTCGATGAGCATTTCCAACTCACGTCCCGTCGCCGCGATCTGTTCCTCCAACACCTTCGCATCCGCCACCTTCGTGAGCTGCCCCACGCCTTCCTCATGCCCCTTCACCTTCGCCCGATACGGATCGAGCGATTCTTTCTTCAAGAGGAACTCAACACAACGCGCCGACAACTTCTCCGTATGCTCCGAGATCTGCTTCTCCAACGTCTCGACCAGCACCTTATCGAGATAGCGCAGTTCCTTCAGCGAGATCGTCTCACCACGCAACCCGCGCAACCGCGCGAGCTTGTCCACGAACTCCCCGATCTCTTGAAATAATCCCGCCTCCACCTCACTGATCAGCGCCGTCGCCGCCGTGGAAACCCGCTCAACCTCATTCTTCGTGTTGCGCTTGATGCGGACGACCTTCTCATATTCATCGATCGCGCCTGCAGCCGCATCCTTCACCGCTGCGAGCGTGGTTTTCAGGTCGAAGGCTTCCGCGTGATCCAGCCAGAAATAGGTATCGAGCAGGTCATTGACCGTCTTCACCATGTCCACGTAGAGGCCCGCGTAGCTGTCCTCTTTGTTCAGCAGCGTGAGCACTTCATGACACTCGGACATGCAGCGCACGATGGCCGGGTTGCCGAGCTTGAAGAGGTAACTGTCCTTTCGCTCCGGCACGGGCAGGTTGCTGTCCAGATACGGCGTCTGCCACACTTGGATGACGTGATGCTTCTGCGGTTCCTCGCTCGCCTTGAACAGGATCAGCTCACCGTTCTCGAACGTCGTGAAACCATTGCAAACAATGGGTGCTTCGACCTTCTGTTCGATGAGGTTATACGGCATCAACATGTAGATGCCGTCCTGCCGGTTGTAGAATGTATGCAGCACGTCCTCGCCGTTCGGTGCTTTGATACGCCGCTCGAACAACATCTTCGAGAGGGACGACGGGAACTGCTTGAACTCGCCGAGCTGCAGATAATAACCGTTCGAGAAAATGATGCCCTGATCATCCGGCAGCAGCACGCACGAGTCCTCGATGGCATCAATGCGCCGCACTTCCTTCAGCTTATCATTGAAGACGAGGTAACGGAACTTCTCCTCCTGATACGGCCGGATCTTCAGCAGGATGAGATTGCCGACGATGGCGTAGAAAATCTCCGCATCATCGAGCGTCTGGTCCTTGTGCTCGACTGGCTCGGTGTAGATGCCTTTGCCGACGTTCGTGTTGTCCTCGATCTTGATATCGAGATCACCACCGACCGTCTCCACGAACACGCGGTCCTCGATGGAGATGTGCGGGTGCTTGCCCTTGCGATGCTGATCCCGATGCGCGCGCTTCCACTCGAACTCATGCTGCGATGGATACTTGACCTCATGATCGAAGCGGTTGCCCACATACATGAGCACGCCGTCTTTCAGCGTCCACTTGAACGCCTTGAAATCCTCCACGCCCGCGCCGACCCGGAACTTCATGTAGAGGTTCGGGCCGATTGTCATGAACTTCGTGAAGATCGTGTTCTTGTAGTACTTGTAGAGCCCTTTGAAATCCGCCTCGAACTGCTCGTTATTGATCAGGTCCAGCGGCAGCGCGGCGAAGGTGCGGTCTTCCTTGAACTCATAGATGCCGAACACATCGGCCAGTTTCGTCTCCGATTTCAGGCCGAAGAAAACATTGTAGCCGAAGAGGAATTTATTCTTCCCGAGGCAGACGATGTCGCGCGGGACGCAATTGTTCTCCGTGGTGACCCGCTCAGTCGCAATGAGCGAGGTGGTGATGGAGCCGAAGACGTCCTTACGCGCGGTGTTGAGCTTGTCGAGACGCGTGCGGAGCTCCGCCGCCTGTGTGTTCAGACGCTTGCGGATGATCTCATACGTGCCGCCCTCCAGGACGACCTCGTCGGCCTTGGTCGGTTTCTGCGGCGCTGCCGGTGCTTCAGCCATGGTAAATTACGAAAGAGATTTCGATTCGATGCGCGAACGGCGAGCGCTCGCTAACCTGGTAGGGCGAGACTCCGTCGAGCCCTTGCCAGACCTGAGCGTAGGCGCAAACCCTATGCGGTGCTCGGGCAATGCAGAAAACATTCGAAGCTCCCATGCATTGCCAGAGTTACTTTTCTGGTCGATGAATATCCCGAGATCTAGTTTGGGCTCGACGGAGTCTCGCCCTACCAGTTCAGGGTTGATTCGGTGGACGCTCATGGTGTGTTGATCACTCACACGGGTTAAGCGGGACAGGCATGGCGCCTGTCCCACTACGTTGCGAGAGCTTACACCGTTTTCATCGCGGCGACTTTCGCCACCTTCTCATCCTGCACGCCGAAGCGTTTGGCAGCGTTGAGCAGGCGTTCGAGCGCGCCCTTGGTCTCGGTGTTATCAGACAGCGAGATCATCTGCGCGAGTGCGGCGGAGACCGTGAGGTTTTTCAAATCCTCGGAGGTCAGGCCGAACTGCGAGGTGAAGCCCTTGAACTGCTCGCGGAAGTATTCCGGGTCGCTGTTGAAGAACGTGTCGCGCACGGTCGTGAGCGACTGGCTGTTGTCGATCACGCGATCCACGGATTTGCCCGCCGTGATGGCGTTCACGATCTTGTCGAAGAAGACATGGTCGCCGCCCACGATGTCGACCTTGGCGTTCTTGAGCGCTTCGGCGACCACCATGGCCTGGCTGGACGCGATGTCTTTCTGAATGTGGATGGACGCGAGTTCGACATCCTTCTCCTTGTTGAGGCGGAGCTTGAACTCTTCGTGCTCGCGACCGACGCCATCGAATATCTTCATGGCTTCGGCTTTCTCGGTGATGCCCTTGGCCTCGGCCTCGAACTTCAGTTCCATGACCTTGGCTTCCGCAGTGCCTTGTTTCTCGGCAGCAGCAGCCTTCGCTTCGAGCACCTTGGCCTCGGCAATGCCTTGCTTCTCCGTTGCGACGGCGCGTGCTTCGAGCACTTGCGCTTCGCCCAAGCCAGGAGCCGCAGTTTCGACAACGACGGCTTCTGCCAGACGCTTCTTGGCGACGGATTCGCGCTCAGCAGCGGTTTGCTTCGCCTCGGCGGTGATGATGACTTCTTCGGCGTGAATCTCGGCCGCTTTCTTGGAAGCTTCCGCATTCTTCACCATGCGATACATGTCCTCTTCCGCCTTAAGCTCCGCGGCTTTCTTGGAAGCTTCGGCAGCCTTGATCTCTTTGACCAAGCCTTCTTCCGCTTCCATCGCGGCCTTGGTGAGTGTGACGGTCTTGGCGCGATCGGCACCGGCAAAGGCTTCGGTGTCCTTGATGCGTTCCTTCTCAGCCACGACGGCTTTCTCCACCATCACGCGTTCGCGGATGACGTCTTGAATCTTCTTCTGCTCGATCTCGATGACCTTGGTCTTCTCAATATCGGCCAGGGTGACGACGCGTTCGCGCTCGGTGACTTCCAGCAGGCGATCCTTCTCCACGCGCTCGGTTTCCACCGCGTTCGTGCGCTCCTTGTTCTTTTGCGCGACGATGATCTGGCGGTTCTTGTTCTCTTCCGCGATGGCCACTTCCTCTTCCGTGGCGATGCGTGCTTGTTCGGATTTCAACCGGTTCTCCTGCTGCACCTTGATGGCTTCTGCCGTTTCGCGGGCGGTGATGGCGGCGACTTCGCGTTTCTGCTTCTCCGTCGCTTCGGCGAGCTGGCGGTTGAGTTCGAGGATGGCTTCTTGAGCTTCGACGTCCTGCTTCTTGATCACTTTCTCGCGATCACGCGCGATATGGTTCGCCAGCTTTGCCTGCGTGGCGGTGAGCTCGGTGATCTTCTTGATGCCCTCGGCATCGAGGATGTTGTTCGGGTTCAGGAATTCGAGCGGCGTTTGCTCGAGGTAATCGATGGCGGCGTCATCCAGCACATAGCCGTTCAAGTCTGTGCCGATGATGCGGAGGATCTGCTCACGGAATTTCTCGCGTGAGTTGTAGAGCTCCACGAAATCAAACTGGCGACCGACAGTTTTCAACGCCTCGGAGAACTTCGCCTCGAACAGTTCGGCGATGGCGGTGCGATCAGACGCGCGCACACAACCGATGGTCTGTGCTACGCGGAGCACGTCCTGCTCGGTCTTGTTCACGCGCACGAAGAAGGCCACGGAGATGTCCGCACGGACGTTATCCATGCAAATCAGGCCTTGCTGGCCGCGACGGTTGATCTCCAGTCGCGTGACGGAGATGTCCATGTATTCCGCCTTGTGAAAGACGGGATAGATGAGCTTGCCGGAAAAGGTGACGCTGGTGCCGCCCGCGCCGTTCTTCACGAGCGCCTGCCCCTGCTGCACCTTGCGGAAACAGATGGTGTAAACGGCCAGCGTGCCGAGCACGGCCAGCCCCAATACTCCCAAGACGACGAATACTAGTGGACCCATAGCTTTGCTTTCTCTCTGCTTTGTTTCTCTATCAGTTGCGGACTACGAAATAGATGCCGGAAGATTTGTCCTCGCGCACGACTTGCACGCGGTCTCCCTGCTTGTAAATTTTCCCGTTCTCGCTGCGCGCCTGCACGGTCAGGGGCGCGCCTTTGATGTCAATGTTGATCGTGCCGAATTTGCCATCCAGCTCGCTGGTCATCACGGTGCCGACGAGGCCGACCATCGGCGGTGCCTTGTCATAATCCGTGTTCAGGTAGCGGTTCATCTTCGCGAACGGCTTCGCGACGAAGTGCGTGATAATGGCCGTCACCAGCAAGTTGGGAACGAACAAGCCCAGTGCCATGAGCACCGTATGATCAGGATTGAAAAAGCGGTTCACAAGGATCGCAAAGATCCACATGCACAGCACCATGATCGTGACGACGCTCATCGCCGGGGCTTCGCCGATGTTCAAAAACTTGAGCACGGGTTGCAGCACGCCCTCATCCTCGCCTCCTCCTTCAGTCCCCCCGGCAGCGTCACCCACACCATCGCCACCGTCGAAGAAAGGGAGATCGATATCGATCATCCCGATGAGCACGAGCAGCCAGTATAGAACGACGCCGCCGAGCATGACGGTGAAAGGCAGGTTGATCCACGCAAGTGAATCTCTGAACAGTTCCCAGGTTGATACGATCATGACATTGTCGCTTTATTCATTGTCATCGCAAACCTCAGTGCGAAGACGTTTGCCTTCCTTATTTCTCTGCTCCCGGGTGTCCCGGTCCGGGAGTCACTTCGACGTGTGCATCAAACCAGATGCAGCCGCGAGCAGCATCTATAAATTCGTGATCCGTTTGTAAGTAACTCATGAGCAGGAAAGGAAGCAGTGGTTGGGTGCTTCGTTGCTCAATGAGTGAAGGGTTGTCGGTTTGGGGAGGAGTTTCAAGTTTTCAGTGTTCAGTTTTCAGCCGGTTGCGCCGGAGGCCAAAAGTTTCGTGTTTCTAGTTTTGAGTTTCGGGTTGGGAACTGACCACGGAGGTCCGGAGAACACGGAGTTCCAAGATGAAGAAAGAAGAGAGCGAGTTTTGATCCCTGCCCCACTGAAAACTGATTACTGATAACTGAAAACTTCCTCAATCCAGCTCTCGGTCAGCGAGGTCTTGTTCGTCCAGGCCGAGGTAGTGGCCGAGTTCATGGAGGAAGGTGGTTTGCACTTCTTCGCGGTAGAGCTCGGGGTCGTTCTCGCTGAATTCGCGGATGTTCTCCAGATACAGGATGATCTGGGCGGGGATGACTTCAGGGCTGGCAACGCTATCCGGGAAAGGCTGGCCTACGAAGAGGCCGAGGGTGTCGGGTTCGATGTCATCGGCGATCAGCTCGGGCGAAGGCGTTCGCTCGTAAGTGATGGGCAGCTTGATGACGTGTTCGCGCAGATCCTCAGGGAGTTCAGCAATGGTGGTTTCGACGGTTTTCTGCGCGACTTCCAGCCATTGAGGCCAGTCTTCACCGTCGAAGGGCGAGCTCATGCGGTCGGGGATTTTGCCGTAGCGGCTTTGCTGCGACGGGATTGTTGGAAGCGCTTGAGCGTGGCCGGGTTCTTTTCCAGGAACGTGGCGAGGTCGGCGAGGCATTCGAGTGTGACGGGACTCAAATGGTGTTCAATGCCTTCGATATCGCGTTTCTGCGTTTCTTCATCGAGTTCCAGCAGGGAGAAGAAGCGGGAGAGCGTCTCGTGCCGGCTGCGGATGAAGCGGGCTACTTCGCGGCCTTTTTCCGTGAGGACGAGGCCACGGTATTTGACGTAATCCAAATAGCCGAGATCGCCAAGCTTCTGGACCATTCCGGTCACGGAAGCCTGGCGCACCTTGAGAGACGAGGCGATGTCCACCACTCGGGCGTAACCTTTTTCCTCGATCAGCTCATGGATGCGCTCCAGATAATCTTCCGCACTTTGGCTGGGGCCTGCAGGCATGTTGGAGCCAATAAAGCATCGGTATGCGGGGAGTTTCAAGTGTTCTGTGTGAAGATTCAGCAGGAAGAACCTTTGAATAGGGTGTGCGTGAGCCGTCAGTGCCTCACCCCACCCGTCTCACTTGCCGAGGCAAAACTGGCTGAAGATCGAATCTAGCAAATCCTCAGTCGTCGTCTTGCCTACGATCTCTCCCACCGCACCCGCAGCTATGCGCAACTCCATCGCCACCACTTCGAGTGTCTGGTCCATCTGCAAGCCCGCGATGCTCTGCTGCGTTGCTCTCCGTGCGCGTTGCAGCGCCTCCTGATGCCGGGAATTGATCATGACTTGCAACATCTCCGCACGGATTTGCCCGCCCCATACCTGTCTCTCAATAGCCTCTTTCAAGCCCTCGATCCCCTCGCCCGTCCGGCACGAGACACTGACCGTCGCTTCATTGATTGCTGGTGGCAGATCCAGCTTTCGCGGCAGATCCAGCTTGTTTAAAATCACCAGCCGCTTTTTCCCGGCGAACTCTTGGAGGAACTGTTCGTCCGCTGCCGTCAGCGGCTCAGATGCGTCCAGGAGATGCAGGATCAAATCGGCCTTTTCAAGCGTCGCCAGGCTGCGTCTTACGCCTTCTTGCTCGATGACATCCATCGCCTCGCGCAAGCCCGCAGTGTCGATGAATACCACCGGGATGCCGCGGATATTCGCGGTCTCCTCGATCGTATCCCGGGTCGTGCCCGCGATCGGCGATACGATGGCCCGCTCGTGCCCGAGCAGTTGGTTCAGCAGACTGGACTTGCCCGCGTTCGGCCTGCCGATGATCGCCGCGCGGATGCCGCGTCGCAAGATCTGCCCCTCGTTCGCCGTGCGCAGGAGCTGATCCATGAAGGCAGCGGCTGCCGCCAGCTTTTTTACCAGTTGCTCACGGGTATCCGGTGCGATGTCCTCATCTGGAAAGTCGATGTGCGCCTCCACATGCGCCAGCGTGCGCATCAAATCATCGCGCACTTGATTGATACGGTGGGAAAGTTTGCCTTCCAATTGCTCCTGAGCGGCAGTCAGCGCCAGTTCCGTCCGAGCATGGATCAGGTCCGCGACCGCCTCCGCCTGAGTCAGGTCGATGCGCCCATTCAGAAACGCCCGTTTTGTGAACTCACCCGGCTGCGCCAGCCGCGCTCCGGCGGCGAGGACTGTGTCCAGGACCGCCTTGGCCGCGAGCAAGCCGCCGTGGCAACTGATCTCCACTACATCCTCCCGCGTGAAGGTGCGCGGCGCCAGCATCACCGCCAGCATCACTTCGTCCACGTGCATGCCGTTCCGTATGATGTAGCCGTAGTGCAACGTGTGGGAGGCCGCTGCTGAAGGCTTCACTTCGCTCTTGCCCGGCGCTTGAAAACACCGGTCCGCCACTGCCAAAGCCTGCGGCCCGCTGAGACGGATGACCGCCAATCCGCCTTCACCCAGAGGTGTCGCGATCGCGGCAATGGTATCTTCGGCAAACATGGCTGATCACTTGCGGCACGTGCCCTTGGTCGGCTCCATGCCCTGTAACAGCTGGCGCGCCTTTTCGTAACTTTTCCGTTGCAGGAAATGGACCAATTCCGGGTCCGTTCCTGGTGGCAACTGGCGTGCCAGCGTTTCCAGCCGGTCGAAGACAGGCAGCAAGTTCGGCTTCGGGTTCGCCGTCCTCATCTGCGCCACCTTCTCCTCCAAGTCGAGGAGCGTCGCGAGAATCGCCTTTTCCGTATCGTTCATACGTATTGGATAGCGTACCCCGGAGGAAATGACCAAGGAGTTTCAAGTGTTCGATACCGTGGAGACACAGAAGCCGCTGAAGGGCAGACCGGAAGAGGCGGCTCAGAGATCTGATGGCGCTTGACGGGGGTTGTCCGCAGTAGGATGGTCCAAGTGTTACAAAGGAAATCATTATGCAAACCGTGACGTCTGCACGTTCTGCTACCGCTGCTTCATCATCATCCACTTTTCGCCGTCACCCTCTCATGGCCTTTGCGGGACTGCTGGTCCTGGGGCTTTTGATCGCTTGGGGGCAGCAGTTGAGGGCGGCGGAGGCGGCCAAGAATAAGTCCTGGTCTGGTACGTGGAATAACAAGAAGTATAACACGACGGGGGAGTTGACATGTGCGATCATCGGGGAGCAGAACGGGCAATGGATCGCGCGGTTCACGGGCACGGGTTTGGGCAAGCCGTTCAACTACACCGCACTCATCACGCACAAGACCGTAGGTACGAACACCACGATGCAAGGGACGACGCGGGTGGATGGCGATATGTATAATTGGACCGGCACGATCAGTGGTCAGAACATGACGGGCGGTTTTCGCTCCACGACGGGGAATAACGGGCAATTTGTCTTGAAGGAGAAGAAGTAGCCGAGCCTTTTCATCACGGAGGCATTGAGGGCGCGGAGATTTGTCTATGAAGACGGCGAAAGTTAAAGTTTACGCGGTGAGGCTGGCCTGGACCTTGGCTGTGTTGCTAGGGCTAGGACTCTTGGTCGGCGTATGGCTGCCGGATATCATCTTCGCTCCACGCATGACTTTGGCGAAGAAGACGTTGGCGGATGGGACAAGTTTTAAGGTGATCCAGTATTGGAACCGCAGTGATTTTTATTCCACGGAATTGCACATCAAAAGAATTGCTGGGGCAGACGAGATGGTAACTCTTGATGGAGATGATGCGAAGAGCTGGTGGGTGCCCTTACAGGTTGATGAGGGGGCGCGCTCCGTGACGGTCACGCTGGGTATCGGCAGGAGCAGTCAGGTCAATTACTGAGAGCCTGGATGCCAAATTCCAAAAGCTGACAAAACTTCTAGTGGGTTTTCTGCCGCATTTTTGAGAGGCTTGGCGTGTGGGCATTGAGCTTAACAAAGCCAGTTCGAGCGCTGCATCCCAGATGGGCATGGGTTGTCTGGTCTTGTTCGCATTGCCATTCGCTGCCGCCGGGACTGGCATGCTGATTGGCGGTATCAGCAAGCTCACGGCCGGTCGGATGAAGGATGGAGGCGTGCTCACTTTGATGGGCGCGGTGTTCTCGCTGGTGGGTTATGGGATGATCATCGGCGGCATCTATGGATGGCGTCATGAGAAAGCCAAGACGAAGCGCAAGGACGCGCATCCGACGGAGCCTTGGCGTTGGCGGGAGGATTGGGCGCAAGGGCGGGTGGACTCGCAGGGGAAATCGAGTGCGATCGCGATCTGGGCATTTGCCATCATCTGGAATCTGATCTCGTCGTCGGTGTTCTTTGCGCTGCCTCAAGAGTTGGCGAAAGGGAACAAGGGAGTGCTGGTGGCGCTGATCTTTCCGGTGATCGGTGCGTTTCTGTTGTTCGGTGCGCTCTATACCACGCTGCAACGGCGCAAGTATGGGCAGCCGGTGTTCAAGCTCTTGAGCACGCCGTGTGTCATCGGTGGTCAGGCGACGGGGATGATCGAGATACCGGCGAAGGTGAAGGCGGCGAGCGGATTCAAGGTGCGCCTGCAATGTGTCGAGAAACTCACGACGGGCAGCGGCAAGAACCGCTCCACGCGCGAGAGCACAATCTGGCAGGACGCTGCGACGGTGACGCAAGATTTGCTGGGACATCAGCAGGACAAGACGGGCATCCCGGTGCAATTCGCGATCCCCGCTTCTGCACCGGAAGCATCGCGAGAGGTGTGCAATCCATCGATCCACTGGCGATTGACGGTGGAGGCGGATGTGCCGGGTGTGGACCTGAATGAGACGTTTGAGCTGCCGGTGTTTCGCACGGCGGATTCGCCCGCCGCGACAGGTGAAGTGCTGGATGCGACACCGCGTTGGGAGAAATCGGTGGAAGCTTACACGCCGCCAACGGGCAGTCGTGTGAAGGTGCAGCCTCAGCCTAGTGGCGGATGCGCGGTGGTGTTTCCGGCTGCACGCAATGTGGGGGCGATATTGTTTCTGCTGGTGTTCGCTGGAGCATTCAGCGGAGTGGTCGCAGTCACGATTGTGAAAAAAGCGCCGATCATTTTTCCGATCGTGTTCGGACTCTTTGATGCGTTGATGCTGCTGGGACTCTTCAACATGTTGCTGCACTCGAGCCGCGTGGAGGCGGATGCGAATGGCGTGCGGCTCTTTGATAGCTGGGTGTTCTACAAGAAAGAGAGCCGTTATGTGGCTGGTGAGATAGCCGATGTGGTGCTGAAGAAGGGAATGCAATCGGGCAAGACGGTTTATTATGATGTGCAGTTGCGATTGAGTTCGGGAACGGAGATCGGGCTGGGGAGTTCGGTGCCGGATGGGGAACATGCGGCATGGATCGCGGCGGTGATACGGCAGGCGGTGGGGGTGGAGAAAAAATAGTTTCGAGTTTCTGGTCGGGAGTTTCTTGTTTTGAGTCGAGTCGAGCCGGAGGCCGGCACTCCGGATAATGTGCTGGCGTGGATGACGCTTCCGGTGTTTCGTTTCTTGGACGTGAGTAATAAAGCGAAGAAAAAAGTTCTGAAGACCAAGCCCGTTCATCATGCCCTCGCGGAGATGGAGACGGTGCTGTATGGCGAGCGGGATATTTTGCAGCGGGTGAAGGAGCTGGCGCAGGACATCGAGCGGGATTATGCGGGGAAGGATTTGGTGGTGGTATCGTTGCTGAATGGCACGGTGATGTTTCTCGCGGATCTGGTGCGGTATCTGAATCTGCCGTTGCGGCTCGATTTCATGGGCGTGTCCAGCTACGGCAAGGGGACGAAGTCTGGCAAGCTGGTGTTCACGAAGGAGCTGAAGCTGGATGTGAAAGGGCGCGATGTGTTGCTGGTGGACGATATTCTGGATACGGGCAAAACGCTTTCACTCGTGACGAAGAAGTTGAAGAAGCTCAAACCGAAGAGCCTGAAGATCTGTGTGCTCTTGAGCAAATCAGCGCGGCGCGAGGAGAAGGTGACGGCGGATTACATCGGCTTCGAGATACCGGATGCCTTTGTGGTGGGGTATGGATTGGATTTTGCGGAACGGTATCGGAACCTGCCGTTCATCGGCATCTTGAAGCCGGAGATCTATCAAGCGGTGGAGAAGAAATGAGATGATCACGAAGGTCCATTTTTACTCCTACTTCAAGGAGCTGACGGGTTGCGCGGAGACTGCTGTGGAACTCGCGGAGGGGGCTACGATCGAGCAGCTTTATGCGGAATTGATCCGACGTTTTCCGAAGCTGGCGGCGATGAATCATTCCACGCTGATCGCGGTGGGTGTGGAGTATCAAGGGCGCAGTTATGTGTTGAAGGCGGGGGATGAGGTGAGTTTGTTCCCGCCAGTGCAGGGGGGATAAAATAAAGCGGAATTATTCCATGACAATGTCCGCAAACATTTACGAGAGCGATGTGTACTCCCTCTCTCCTAGGGGTGAGGGGAAGAGAGTATGCTGTGCCAGTGGTATTCCCGGTTTTTGTATATGGAGTGTTCCTTCCCCCTCATCCCGGCCTTCTCCCTTAGGGAGAAGGAGTAACATTTACCATCTGCGGGGATATTATCACGCTTGGCTATTGTCCGTTTATTTTGTGAAAAGATGAAACGTGAATTGACCATCACGAAGGAAGTGATCGATGAGGCGCAGCTGGTTGCCGGCCGGACGATGTCGCATGGGATGGGGGCGGCGATCTACTTTGCGGGGGTGGTGCGGGCGGCAGAGGGAAAGGAGACGATCCGTGCGATCGATTATGAGGCGTTCGAGGTGATGGCGCGGCATCAGTTCGGCAAGATTTTCAATGAGGTGGAGAAGCGTTGGCCAATCGAGTCGGTGCGGCTTATCCATCGCGTCGGGGTGGTGGGGGTGAATGAGGCGTCGCTGTGGATCGAGATCATTTCACCGCATCGTGGTGAGGCGTTCGCGGCGTGCCAGTGGATCATCGAGGAGATGAAACGCGTGGTGCCGATCTGGAAGAAACCGGTGATTTGAGGCGGCGAGACTCAGTTCTGCCGCCGGGGGATTGAATAATGCCCCCATTCCTCTGCGTCTTACCATTGTTCAAGATTGACCCGGCAGGCGATTGGAGTAACTTCGCCTCTACCCGTTGATCCCCGAAAACAAACATAGGCTTTATGTCGCAACAAACGAACCATCCCTCGTCCGGCGATAACCGCCGGAGTTTCATAAAAAAAGCGGCCATCGTCACCGCTGCTGTCGCTGCCAATCCTTTCAAGACTCCCGTCTACGGCCAAAACAAGGCGCCCTCGACTGGTCGCGTGATCGGTGCGAATGACCGCATCAATGTCGGCTTCGTCGGCATCGGCGGCCAGGGCTTCAACGCCCACGTCCGCCAGATGAAGGAAAAAGCGGGCGAACACAACATCGCACAAGTCGCCGTCTGCGATGTCTCCAAGCACCGCATCGCGATGGCCAAGGAATTCATCCTCAAAGACAACACCGACGCGAAGGTGGATGCCTACGAGGATCACCGCAAGATGATGGAGCGGAATGATATCGATGCCATCGTCTGCGCCACCGTCGATCACTGGCACACGCGCGTTTCATTGGACGCCCTCAATTCCGGCAAGCATGTGTATGTGGAGAAGCCGATGACCCGTTATCTCGGCGAAGCGTTCCAGCTCTATGATGCCGTGAAGAAGACCGGCAAGATCTTGCAGGTCGGTTCCCAAGGCTGCTCGGATAAGAAGTGGCACAAGGCCGCCGAGTGGATCAAAGCGGGCAAAATCGGCCCCATCGTCATGAGCCAGGGCTCGTACATGCGCAACAGCCCCTACGGCGAATGGAACTACACCATCCAGCCGTGGCTCACGAAGGAAGACGTCAACTGGAAGACCTGGATCTCCGGTGTGAAGAAAGGCACGGACTTCAATCCGGACCACTACTTCCGCTGGCGCAAATATTACCCTTATTGCTCCGGCCTTCTCGGCGACCTCTTCCCGCACAAGCTGCATCCCTACATGCTCGCTACCGGCAATCCGGAATTCCCGGTGCGCGTGGCTGCCTTGGGCTCGAAGAAATTCCAGACCGACCTCAAGAAGGAAGGCCGTCCTGCCGACAAGCAGACGGAATACGTCCGCGACGTGGAAGAGATCATCCAGCTCATCGCCGAGTTCCCGAGCGGCTACGTGATGCACATCACCAGCAGCACGGTGAATGAACAAGGCACGCAGGAGATGATCCGCGGCCACCACGCCACGCTCACCATGGCGGGCAACAAGGTGGAACTGAAGCCCGAGCGTCCGTTCGCTGACGAGATCGATCCGGAAACCAGCGAAGGCTTCCCGGGCGAGAGCGTTCCGGCGCATCACAAGAACTGGTTCGCGGCCATCCGTGGGCAGGAGAAGGCGAATGCAGGAATCGAACTCGCCACGCGCGTGCAGACGGTCATCTCGCTGGCCGAGATGAGCGATCGCCTCGGCGTCATGTGCTACTTCAACGAGAAGACCCGCAAGGTCACCGATGGTTCGGGCAAAGAGATTAAGCTGCTCGACTACGATACCGAAGTGCAGATGCAGAAGGCGTAATCGCTCTGATAGACTTCAAAGCCCGCAAGGCAACGAGCCTTGCGGGCTTTTGCTTTTCAGTTCCCCGTGAATTCGTGAGGGGGAAAAGCAGTCAAACCCCTGAAAACAGCTTTGCCTCACCGCAAAAAGCTGCCATTTTAGCAGCCAATCCTATTTTATTACGCATGGAACGCAGACAGTTAATCGCCGCCGTCATGGGCGCAGCTCTGGCCACCACGTCAGTGCTCGCTCAAACTCCGCCCGCTCCCAAGGCTCCTGAGAAAAAAGCCGAAGCCAAACCCGCCAAGCCCGAGGTCACCACGACCAAGTGGGACGCGATGGATGTCGGCCCGTTCTTCTCCGGCTATCTCATCACCCAGCCGGTGAACGGCAAGACGCAGAGCGGCCAGATGCTCGCGCTCAAAACCCTCTCCATCAAGCTGGCGGCCGATAACAAGGCTTCTGCCGCCTTCGATACCCAACTGATGCGCATGGCCTATGCGTGGACGGATGGTTTCATCAAGTTGCCCGTGAAGCGTGATGGTCTGGAAGGTTTTCCTGAAGTCATCGGTAACACTGTGTTCGCCACGCAACGCATCCCCGGCTGGGCAGATGCCAAGGGCAGCTTCACCGATCCGCGTGAACGTTATGAAGGCCAGGGCGAACCCGTCGGCGCCATGCCGCATAATTGGCTCAAGTGGCGCGGCCATTACCTGAATGGCGATAAAGTCGTCCTCTCCTATCTCGTGAACGGTGCTGGTGTGCTGGAGCATCCTTCGGCTGAGTTCAGCAACGGGCAGACGGTCATCACGCGCACGTTCTCGATGGATGCGACTAAGAATGAGAATGTGTTGTTCCTTTTTGATGCGCCGCATACGGCTCCCAAGATCGAGGGCAACAAGATCACGTTGACCACGCAGGATGGTGGGGCGGCGATCATCGCCAGCTTGAGCGGCAATTCTGCGGGCAAATTCGAACGCACACCGGAAGGCAAAGTCCTGCTGCGTTTGCCCGCTGGTAAGGCGGTTGATTTCAAAGTCTCCATCTGGAGCGGTGCCACGGCCAATGCTGCTGCTGCCAATTCCGCACTGCAAGCTGCTGGGAAACTGGCTGATGTGAAGGCGCTCACCAAAGCCGGTCCGGCCCGTTGGACCACGCCGGTGACCACGCAGGGCAAGCTCGGCAAGGATGAAGGTCCGTACGTGACGGACACGATCACTGTGCCCGAGGATAATCCGTGGAAGTCATGGATCCGGTGCAGCGGTTTCGATTTCTTCAGCGATGGGCGCGCCGCGGTCAGCTCCGTGAGCGGTGATGTGTGGATCGTCTCCGGCATTGATGCCAAGCTCGACAAGCTCACGTGGAAACGTTTCGCCACTGGCCTCTTCCAACCGCTCGGTTTGAAGATCGTGAAAGATCAGGTCTACGTGCTGGGACGCGATCAGATCACGCGCTTCACGGATTCCAACAAGGATGGCGAGGCGGACTTCTACGAGAACTTTAACAACGATGTCAGCATCAGCTCGCACTATCATGAGTTCTGCCTGAACCTCGAAACGGACAGCGCGGGGAACTTCTATTTCATCAAGGGCGGCAACCTTGGCCCGGCCAAGATTCCGCATCACGGGACGATGAATCGCGTGAGCAAGGATGGTTCTAAATTGGAAGTCGTGGCCACTGGCCATCGCGCGCCGAACGGCATGAGCGTAGGCCCTAAAGATCAGCTCACCTCCAGTGATAACGAAGGCAACTGGGTGCCCGCCAGCCGCGTGAACTGGGTAGTGCCCGGCGGCTTCTACGGCCACGTGTTTACTGCTCATCGTTCACCTGCTCCGACGGACTATGATCGCCCGCTCTTCTGGCTCCCACATCAGATGGATAACTCCTCTGGTGGGCAGATCTGGGTAACGAGCGAGAAATGGGGCCCGTTCAAGAACGACATGCTCCACACCTCCTACGGCAAATGCTCCCTCTTCAAGGTGATGTATGAAGAGGTGGACGGTCAGATGCAGGGTGCCGTGGTGCGTTTCCCGCTGAACTTCGATTCCGGCATCATGCGTGGCCACTTCAGCCCGTTCGATGGCCAGCTTTACATGGCGGGCCTGCGCGTGTGGCAATCCAGTGGTGCGCGGGAAGGTGCGTTCCATCGCGTGCGTTACACGGGCAAGGCGGTGAACATGCCGAAGGAACTGCATGTGAAGCCGAACGGCATCGAGATCACGTTCACGAATCCGCTCGATGCCGAACTGGCGAAGGATCCGGAGAACTACGCGCTCGATCAGTGGAATTACAAGTGGGCGCAGGAATATGGCTCCAAGATGTATTCCGTGGCGGACTCGACCAAAACGCTGGGTGACAAGGGCCAGAGCACGTTCAAGGGTGAAGACGTGAAGATCAGTGCCGTGAAGCTCTCGAACGGGAACAAGACTGTGTTCCTCGAGTTCTCCAATGTGCAGCCGGTGATGCAGTATCGTATCCGTTACAACTTGGATTCGGCGGATGGCGATTTGGTGCGCCAGGAGATCTACGGCACCATCAACAAGGTGCCGAAGAGTTAAGGCTTCAAATCAGCAAATCGAAAACCCCGCCCGCGACATACGCTGGCGGGTTTTTCATTTGGAAGCAGACATGTGCTTTGGAGTGGTCTTAGAGCGTTTTAAAAAATACTGTGGCCGGTTGGGGCGAGGCTTTGGCGAAGGAGCAGGTTCCAAAAGACCCTGTGACTGAGCCGAAACGACGTCAGAACCCAAAAAGACTGCCCGCTTCGCTCCCCAGACACAATCGACTGCAGTATTTTTTAGACCGTCTAACGCGAGAATAGAGGGATTGCGACGGTTGCACTTCCCCTTGGCATCCGACGCCGAGATTTGCTATTTCTTGAGCATGTCCCGAATGCAGCGAACTCTAATCGCCGTTTTATTTTTGGCCGTTTGTCTGACGCGATTGCAGGCGGCTAATGCCCAAAAACCCAACATCCTCTTCATCCTCACCGATGACCAGCGGTGGAACACAATGGGTTGCGCGGGCAATCCGATCATCCAGACGCCGAATATGGATGCGCTCGCGAAGGAAGGGGTGCGTTTCCGTCAGGCGTTTGCCACCACGGCCATTTGCGCGGCGAGCCGCGCTTCGTTGCTCACGGGTCTCTATGAGCGCACGCATCGTTATACGTTCAGCACGCCACCCATCCAGGATGCGCATACGGACATCAGCTATCCGGTGCAATTGCGTCAGGCCGGGTATCGCACGGGCTTGATCGGCAAGTTCGGCGTGGATGTCTCACAAGGTCGCGCGACGAAGGACATGTTCGATTACTTCGTGCCGTTGAACCGGAATCCCTACATCAAGAAGCAACCGGATGGATCGGAGAAGCATCTGACGGATATCGCATTCGAGAAAGCAGTGGAATTCCTCGATAAAACGGACAAGAGCAAGCCTTGGTGCCTCTCACTGAACTTCAATGAGCCGCATGCGGAGGATAATGATCCCAAACAATACTTCTGGCCGAAGACGGAAGATAATCTTTATCGCGATATCACGATTCCGCAAGTGAAGACGATGGCTGCGGAATATTTTGAGGCGAATCCCGAGTTCCTGAAAAACTCGGAGAGCCGTATCCGCTATAACTGGCGCTTCGACGAGACCGGCAAATATCAGGAGATGGTGAAAGGGTATTACCGCATGATCAGCGGCGTGGATCGCGTCATCGGGCAAGTGCGCGCGGAACTCACCAAGCGCGGTATGGCGGAGAACACGATCATCATTTTCACCAGTGATAATGGGTATTTCCTCGGCGAACGCGGTTTCGCGGACAAGTGGTATCTCTACGAGCATTCCGTGCGCGTGCCCATGATCATCATGGACCCGAAAGCACCCGCGATCCGTCGCGGTGAGACGGTGGATCTCATGGCGTTGAACGTGGACATCGCGCCGACCATCCTGAGCTTTGCGGGAGTGAAAGTGCCCTCCCTCATGCAAGGCCGCAGCCTCATCCCGCTGCTCAACGGCAAAGCGCCGACGGATTGGCGCACAGATTTCTTTTACGAACATCTCTTCGACCGGCACAACATTCCGAAAAGCGAGGGCGTGCGCACGGAGCGCTGGTCTTACATCCGCTGGTTCGAGCAGACGCCGGTGGTGGAAGAACTCTACGATCATCAGGTGGACTTCGAAGAGGTGAACAATCTCCTCAAAGACCCGGCCTATGCGAGTGTACTGGAGCAGATGCGGAAGCGGACGGACCAATTGCGCGATCAATACGGCGGCGTATTCAAGCCTTGGCTGAAACCGGAGCCGAAAGGGAAAGCCAAGAAAGCGAAGGCGGAGTAAGTGCTTGCCCTTGGAGCGCGACTCTCTGAGTCGCAGCAATATGCTTAAGCACAAGGGCCTCGAGTTTCTAGTCAGCAAAGTTCATGACAGGGCTTGGTTGGTAAGTTCAACCAATTCATACGCTGCTTGTTATCCTAACATTGCTGCGGGTCGGAGACCCGCTCCAAAAGCACCTGTAAGGCTTGCGCCATGCCAAACCTCGTCCTACCCTGACGCAGGAATTTTCCATGGTATCTGTGACCGCCAACCGCAAGCAGGCAAACGGGATACGGCAATGGGCCGTGCTCGCGTGCGTGACATTGGCGGCGCTTATGATGGCGAGTTGCAGCCAGCACAAGGAACGCGCGGATCTCATCATCATGAATGGCGCGGAGCCGGAGTCGCTAGACCCGGCGATCGTGACCGGTCAGCCCGATGGCCGCGTGGCCGGTGCACTCTTTGAGGGATTAACACGTTTCAACCCCAAGAACGCGAAGCCCATTCCTGGACTCGCGGAGAGATGGGACATCGCTGAGGACGGACAGACTTACACCTTTTACCTGCGCACGAACGCCGTCTGGTCCACCGGTGAACCGATCACGGCGGAGGATGTCGTGTATTCCTGGCGGCGTGCCTTGGACCCGCTGACTGCCAGCGATTACGCCGGGCAGCTCTATTACGTGAAGAACGGTGAGAATTTTAACACCGGCAAGACCAATGCCGCCACTGGCAAACGTTACACGAAAGAAGATGTAGGCGTGAACGCGGTGGACACGCATACCGTGAAAGTGGACCTCGAAGGCCCCACGCCCTTTTTCCTCGATCTGTGCGCCTTCCGCACCTTGGCCGTGGTGCCGCGGCAGGCGATCGAGAAGCACAAAGACCGCTGGCTCATGGTGCATCCGGTGCCCACGAGCGGACCGTTCACACTGGAATTCTGGCGCATCCATGATCGCATCCGCGTGCGCAAGAATCCGCGCTATTGGGACGCGCAGAACATCCAGAGTGAACTCATCGATTTGTTGCCCGCCGAATCCTCCACCACCGCGCTGAACCTCTACGAAACCGGCGAAGCCGACGTTATCTGGGACAAGAACCTCATCCCGAGCGAGCTGATGGATGTGTTGAAGGGACGCGAGTACGTTCACACCTACGATTATCTCGGCACCTATTTCATCCGCTTCAACGTGACGAAGCCGCCCTTCAACGATGTGCGGGTACGCAAGGCATTGACGCTCGTGCTCGATAAGGAACGTATCGTCAAAAACATCACCAAGAGCGGGGAAAAACCGGCAAGCTGCCTGACCCCGCCGGGCATGGAAGGCTACACCTCGCCCGAAGGCTTGGGGCGCGATCAGGAACTGGCGCGCAAGCTACTGGCCGAAGCAGGCTATCCGGGCGGCAAAGGTTTCCCGACCTTCAACTACCTTTTCAACACCAGCGAGATGCACAAGCAGATCGCGGTGGAATTGCAGGCCATGTGGAAGAAGGAGCTGGGCATCAACATGGAACTCCGTCAGGTGGAGTGGAAGGTGTATCTCTCCGACCAGAGCAAGATGCAGTATGATACCAGCCGCAGCAGCTGGATCGGGGATTACGTGGATCCGAACACGTTCCTGGACATGTTCATGAGCAATAACGGCAACAACCGCACCGGTTGGAAAAGCCCGAAGTATGACGATCTCATCCGCCAGGCGAATCAGGAACGTGATGCGACCAAACGCGCGAAACTCCTGCACGACGCCGAAGTGTTGCTGGTGCGTGAAGACCCGCCGATCGCGCCGCTGTTCTTCTATGTAGGCGTGAATATCTTTGATCCCGCCGTGGTCGAGGGCGTGCATCAGAACCTGCTGGATGAACATCCGCTCTGGCCCTTACGCCGGAAAGCGGGCGCTCCCAAACCTGGAACTAAACCGACGGAGGCGAGGTAACGATGTATTACCTGAAACGAATCGCGTTCTTGGTGCCGCTGCTGCTGATCATCAGCTTCCTGGCGTTCGCATTGGTGCGCGTGGCTCCCGGCGGTCCGTTTGACAAAGAACGCGCCCCGGCTTCGCCTGAGATAGAGAAGAATATCAAGGAGAAGTACCACTTGGATAAACCTCTGCTGCAGCAGTATTGGATTTATTTGAAAGGTTTGATGAAGGGTGATTTCGGGCCTTCGCTCAAGTACCGCAATCATTCGGTGAACGACATCATCGCCCAAGGGCTGCCGGTGTCTTTAACATTGGGCATCATGGCCTTCCTGCTGGCGCAAGGGTTCGGTATTCCGCTGGGCTTCCTGACGGCGGTGAAGAAAGGCGGCATCATAGATTACGGCGGCAGCTTCATCGCTTTGCTGGCCATCTGTATCCCGGGGTTTGTGGTGGGGCCATTGCTGGTGCTGATCTTTTCCATCCATTTCGGCTGGTTCCCTGTGGGTATGTGGGAGACGCCGATGCATGCGGTTCTACCCACGATAGCGCTCGGCCTTTACTTTGGCGGCAAGGTCGCTCGGCTCATGCGCGAGGGCATGCTGAATACCCTGACCTCTGAATTCATAACGACGGCGCGCGCCAAGGGCTTGAGCGAGACGCAAGTGCTGGTGAAGCACGCCTTTCGCATCGCCGTGCTGCCTGTGGTTTCCTACAGCGGCCCCTTGCTGGCCGATCTATTGGTGGGTTCTTTCGTGGTGGAAAACATTTTCCGCGTGCCGGGCATCGGGGTGTTCTTGGTGAACAGCTCCTTGAACCGTGACTACACCATGGTGGTTGGTCTGGTGCTTTTATACGCCGTCCTGCTGCTGGTGCTGAACTTGGTGGTGGACTTCGCCTATGGGCTGCTGGACCGCCGCGTAAAGATGGAATAACGATGGAAAACCTGAGCCCAAATCAACGTGCCTGGAAGCGGTTCAAGCAGAACCGGCCCGCCGTCGTCAGTATGGTCTTTTTGGTCGTGCTCTGTCTGCTGGTGCTGATCTGGCCATTGTTCAGCAAGCCGACCTTTGCCGGTGCTTTGCCTAAAGGCGTGACGCATTCTCCCGTGGAACTGTCCGATCAACCATTTGCCAAACCGGATGGGACCTACTGGATGGGCACCGATGTGAACGGCCGCGATCTCTTGAGCCGCATCATGCACGGGGCGCGCATCTCCATTTTGGTGGGCATAGTGGGTGCGTTGGTGAGTCTGGTCATCGGCGTTATGTGGGGTGCCATCGCCGGTTATATCGGCGGTTGGTGGGATGGTTCGATGATGCGTTTCGTGGACATCCTCTATGCCCTGCCCTCCATCGTCTTCGTGATCGTGTTGATAACGACCCTGGAGGAGCTTGCGAAAGGCTGGTTCACCAAGACTTTTGGTGCGGACATCGCGCAATATACCCGTATGTCGTTCCTGTTCGTGGGCATCGGGGCAGTGTCGTGGTTGACGATGGCACGCATCGTCCGTGGTCAGGTGTTGACGTTGAAGAACCGCCAGTTTGTGGATGCCAGTCGTTCTCTGGGTGCTGGTCCTTCACGCATTTTGTTCCGGCATATCCTGCCAAACGTGCTCGGCATCATCATCGTTTACATCACGCTGACGGTTCCGTCCGTGATTCTCTACGAATCCTTCCTCAGCTACCTGGGCTTGGGCATCCAGCCGCCGTTTGCGAGCTGGGGTTCCTTGATCTCGGAAGGGGCGGCGCAGTTGAATCCGGTGCGCATCAACTGGTGGCTGATCGTGTTCCCGGCGGCTACATTGGTGAGCACGCTGCTGGCGTTGAATTTCTTTGGGGATGGGTTGAGGGATGCGTTTGATCCCAGAGGATAATGAAGTAAGTCGGCCATGAGCTAAATCCCAAATCCAAAGCTCCAAACACCAGAGAAACATCAACTCTCAAGTAACCGCATACCTTATTGGAGCTTTAGATTTCACTGGAGCTTGGTGTTTGGGATTTGGAGTTTCTTTTTGTTCCTTGGTCATTCGGATTTCGTCATTGGACATTCTTTCGATTTTCCCCTTCCCTCCCTGCTCTGGTTGGTAAATCATCCTGCCACCTTATGACCACTCGCCGAATTCTCGCCTGTGCCTTGGGCGTCGCTGCGCTCAGCATGGGCTCACATGCGCAGAATCAGCCCAAGCCTGCTGCCGCTGCACCTGCATCTGAGCAAAAACCCGTCATTGTCCCCACGGAAATGTTCGCTGTGCCCGAAGGCCTCGAAGTCACCGTTTGGGCCACCTCGCCGATGCTGCACAATCCCACAAATATCGATACCGATGAAGCGGGCCGCATCTGGGTTTGCGAAGGTGTGAACTATCGCAGTCATGCGGGGCGCCGTCCGGAAGGCGATCGCATCATGGTGCTGCAAGACACGGATGGCGATGGCAAGGCGGACAAGAGCCATGTGTTCGTGCAGGAGAAATTTCTGGAAGCGCCGCTAGGCATCGCCGTGATGGATAACAAGATCATCGTCTCGCAGACGCCGAGCATGATCGTCTACACGGATGTGAACCGGAACCAGGTGTTCGATGCCGGTGACAAGCGCGAGGTGCTGCTTACGGGTATCAATGGTCGTAATCACGATCACAGCCTCCACTCCGTCACTGCTGGGCCCGATGGCTTGTGGTATTGGAATAGCGGCAACTGCGGTGCGGTGTTCACGGACAAATCCGGCAAGACCTTCCGCATCGGCAGCCCTTACATGCCGAATTTGCGGAAGGAAGACGTGACCTTCGATCCGACGAAGATCGCGGGCAGCAAGAGCGATGATGGCAACGTGTGGATCGGCGGTTTTTCCGCGCGTATGAAGCCGGACGGCACTTACACCGAGATCATCGGTCATAATTACCGCAACAGCTACGAGCAATCGGTTTCCTCGCTCGGCGATGTTTTCCAAAATGACAACGATGATCCCCCGGCGTGCCGCGTCAGCTACGTGATGGAATACGGCAACGCGGGCTTCGCCTCTCGTGATGGCAAGCGCGCCTGGCGTGCGGACATGCGCCCGGGCCAGACGATCCAAAAAGCGGAGTGGCGCCAAGATGATCCGGGTACCATGCCTGCTGGCGATGTGTATGGCGGTGGTTCCCCGACGGGTGTGGCCTTCTATGAGAACGGTGCGCTCGGTAAGAAGTGGGAAGGCCAAGGCCTCCTGCTTACTTGCGAGGCCGGTCGTAACGTGGTGTTCGGCTATGTGCCGAAGCTCTCGGGTGCGGGCTTCCAACTGGATCGCTTCGACTTCCTCACCTCAAACAAAGAGAAGCAGTTTGCTGGTTCCGACTTCCTCGGTGGCAATAACAGCGTGAACCATGAGATGAAAACGCTGTTCCGTCCGTCAGATGTGCTCGTGGGTGCGGATGGTGCGTTGTATGTGTCGGATTGGTTCGATGCCCGCGTAGGTGGTCATGCTGACTTGGATAGCACGTTGTCTGGCACGATCTATCGCATCGCGCCGAAGGGCTTCAAACCCAAGATCCCGAAGTATGACCTGAGCACGACGGCTGGCCAGATCGAAGCACTCAAGAGCCCGGCGGTGAATGTACGCAACCTCGGTTTCACACGCTTGCAAGAACAAGGCGAGAAGGCCGTGCCTGCGGTGAGCAAAGTGCTGAACGACAGCAACAAGTTCATCGCCGCCCGCGCCATCTGGCTCCTTGCGCAGATGGGACCGAAGGGTGTGGCGAAGGTGGAAACGCTCTTGAAGGACAAAGACGAAGAGACGCGCATCGTGGCTTACCGCGCGCTGCGTCGCAGTGGTTATGACATCGTCACGCTGGCCAATCGCATGGTGTATGATCCATCAGCGGCAGTGCGTCGTGAAGTAGCGTTGTCCTTGCGCGATCAACCGTTGAACCAGAAGCAGGAGTTGCTCGTGCGTTTGGCGGAGCAGTTCGATGGCAAGGACCGCACTTATCTCGAAGCGTTCGGCACGGCAGCGGACAATCAATCACCAGCAATCTACGCCGCTGTGGCGCAGAAGCTGGGCAACGGCAAGGCATCAACAGACTGGAGCGACAGCCTCGGTTGGATCGCTTGGCGCTTGGGCCCGCCCAAGGCTGTAGCGGACATGAAAGCGCGGGCGCTTTCTGCCAGCGTTTCGTCCGATCAACGCAAGCGCATGATGGATGGCATCGCATTCATCAAGACGCGTGAGGCCGCGATGGCCATGGTGGAGCTGGCACAGGCGAAGGATTTCCCGCTCAAGGGCGAGGCGATGTGGTGGCTCTTCAACCGCATGGGCAATGATTGGAAGGAATTCGGCGTGGCCGAAGCCTTGAAGAAGAACGGGCTGTATGATCCGGAGACCGTGCAGATCTCTCCGGTGGAGATGCCTCCTGCTCCAACGACTCCATCCAAGCTGCCGCCGATCAAGGAAATCTTGGCGCTCAAGGGCGACGTGGCCAAGGGCAAGACGGCGGTGGTGGTCTGCTACACCTGCCATCGTATGGGTGATCAAGGCACGGACTTCGGTCCAGACCTTACCCAGTTTGGCAAACAACAGACGCGTGAAGTGGTCTTGAACGCGATGATCAATCCGTCATCGGAGATCGCCCATGGCTTTGATGGCAGCGAACTGATCGCCAAGGATGGTGCGATCGTCCACGGCATGGTGTTGGCGAATGGTGACCCGGTCATCATCAAGTCCATGGCTGGCCAGACGCAGACGATCCCGCGCAGCAAGATCAAGAGCGTGAAGAAGCTGGACCGTTCGCTAATGTTCAGCGCAGACATGCTGGGCCTGAGCGCGCAGGATCTGGCGGACATCACGGCTTACATGCAGTCGAATGAGTTGAAGTAAGGGGCAGGAACTTTTGAAACAAGAAAACCGCGTCCAAGAGATTGGACGCGGTTTGTCTTTTCAGGATTAGAGCGCTTTAAAAAACAGTGTGGTCGATTGGGACGAGGCTTTGGCGAAGGAGCAGGTTCCAAAGTCTCTGCGACTGCGCCGAAACGAAGCCAGAACCCAAAAAAGACTGCCCGCTTCGCTCCCCAAGACAATCGGCTACAGTATTTTTTACCGCTCTAGCCACAGATCAAACCCAGATGGGGCTGATCATTACCCATAAGTCTCGAGCGCTTGGAATAACGGGCATTTTCGATGGCCGGTTCGATTTTCGAGTTCGGCGGTGAAGGCCAAAGTTAGGGCAAAGCGGCAGCTTTGCCCCACCATAAGAGGGAACAGCGAGCCTTGGATCGCTCTTTTCTCGCCAAAATATTTGTGGGTAATGCTCAGCCGAAGGGAAGGAGGCAGCTAGGTTTGGCGGGTTCCAGCCTGTCGGAGAGTGATATGGTCGGGATATATCTAAGATCGAACCACATGCTGCCTGACGGATGCCCCGCTCCTGCCGTTATGACGGCGGCAGCACACTGAAGGCAGTCCGCAGATGCGCCAGCAGTTTCAGCTTTTCGGTTTCTTGGATTGCGTGATGAATCGGGAGGCTTATGCTTTGCCTTTTATCAGGCAAAGCTATGCAGACGTATCAGAATTTCATCGGCGGGGAATGGGTTCCGGCCAAGTCCGGCCAGGCATTTCAAAACACGAATCCGGCGAACACGCGCGAAGTAGTGGCGCAATACGCCCAGAGCGGCCAGCCGGATGCCGTGGCTGCGATCGAAGCGGCGAAGGCCGCTTTGGCCGGGTGGTCGGCTGCAACTTCAGTCGCACGCGGTCGCGTGTTGAGCAAGGCCAGCCAGCTGATCGAAGCGCGCAAGCCCGAACTCGCCAAGCTCCTCACGCAGGAAGAAGGCAAGACGCTCGCGGAAGCCACGGGTGAGGTGCAGCGCACGGCGGATATCTTCCGCTTTTTTGGCGGCTTGAGCTACACCGTGGGAGGTCAGACGATCCCGCACGATCTGCCGAACAACTTGCTTTACACGCGTCGTGAACCAGTCGGTGTGGTCGCGCTCATCACGCCGTGGAATTTCCCGATCGCCATTCCGGCGTGGAAGATGGCCCCGGCACTGCTCTGCGGTAACACCGTGATCATCAAACCAGCCTCCCAGGCACCAGCGATGACGATGGAGCTGGCGAAAGTCTTGACGGAAGCGGGGTTGCCGAAAGGTGTGCTGAACGTGGTGACGGGTGATGGCCGGGCCGTCGGTACGGAGCTTTCCACGAATCCGCACGTTGCTGCGCTCTCATTTACCGGTTCGCACAAGGTGGGTTCGGCGGTATATCAGCAGCTCGCCAAGAACATGACGCGCGCGCAGATGGAGATGGGCGGCAAGAACCCGACCATCGTCCTCGCGGATGCGGATCTCGATCTCGCTGCGCGTCTGGTGGCCATCGCAGGCTTCGGTCTCACCGGCCAGGCTTGTACGGCCACGAGCCGGGTGATCGTGGAGAAGAGCGTGGCGGAAGCGTTCACTGCGAAGCTGGTCGAGAAGGCGAAAGCCATCAAGGTGGGCAATGGCTTGAGCGAAGGTGTGACGATGGGGCCAACCGTGAACGAACAGGAGTTCAAGGGCAACTTGGACTACATCGACATCGCGGTGAAGGAAGGCGCTACGCTCGCCTGGGGCGGCCAACGCCTCACGGAAGGCGATCTCGCACACGGTTACTTCATGCAGCCCGCGGTGCTCACGGGTGTGACACCGACGATGCGCATCGCACAGGAAGAAGTGTTCGGCCCAGTCGTCGCGATCATCCCGGTGGAGAGCTTTGAAGAAGCCATGACGGTGGCCAACGGTGTGGATGTGGGCCTGTCCGCAGCCATCGTGACGAAGGACATCAAGAAGGCCATGATCTATTCCGAGCGCATCCAGGCCGGCGTGGTTAAGGTAAACCAGATCTCGACCGGGCTGGCGCTGCAGGCGCCGTTCGGCGGGGTAAAGAAATCCAGCACGGATTCCTTCAAGGAGCAGGGGGCGGGCGCGATCGAGTTCTATTCGCGCATCAAGACCGTGTATCTGGATTACTCGGCTTAAACCCATTCAACAGACTAAGAAAAAGATCGGGCATCCGAGTTGGGGCGGGATGCCGGGATCAAGAGAAAGATAGATATGTTCAAACTCTGCCGTTATCTGAATACGAAGTCCCAGATCCGCATCGGTCTGGTGCATGATGACAACACCGTTTCGGATCTTACCTCTGCCGGTGTGGAATTGATGACCCCTTTGCTGGAGAGCGAAGATCTGATCGCGCGTCTAACGGGCCTGTCGAAGACAGACATGCCGAAGCGCCCACTATCTGAAGTGAAGTTGCTTTCGCCTGTCGAACGCCAAGAGGTTTGGGCCGCCGGTGTCACCTATCTGCGCAGCAAGAAAGCGCGCATGGACGAATCCGAGTTCAGCGCCTGCGCATACGATCGCGTGTATGACGCCGAGCGCCCGGAAATCTTCTTCAAATCCATGCCGGAAAAGACGGTACCGACCGGTGATGACGTCGGTATCCGTCGCGATGCGAAGTGGAACGTGCCGGAGCCGGAACTGGCTCTGGTGATCAATTCGCGTGGCGGCATCGTCGGCTACACTATCGGCAATGACATGAGCTCGCGTGACATCGAGGGTGAGAACCTGCTCTATCTCCCGCAGGCCAAGATGTATGATCGCTCCTGCGCGGTCGGGCCTTTTGTCGTGGTCGGTGTCACTGAAGAAATCGTGCGCACTTGGAAGATCGGCGTGGAGATCCAGCGCCTCGGCAAAACGGTCTTCTCAGGCGAAACGTCCATTGATCAGATCAAGCGCACGTTCAAAGAGCTAGCAGGTTTCCTCTGCCGTTCACAAACATTCCCTCATGGGGCGCTGTTGCTCACGGGCACAGGCATCGTGCCGAATGATGACTTCACCCTGCAGCAAAAGGATGTGGTGCGCATCACTGTGTCCGGCATCGGAACACTTGTGAATCCGGTGGCGATCGTGTAAAACTCGTTGTGGCCGGTCTGGCATCATTGGCAAGACCGGTAACAATTGAGGTTTTATATGCGCCGCACCATACTGGCCGTAGTCGTATTCTTGCTGGGTAATTTTTCACTACCAGCTGCTCATTGGTCTACGGACTATAACGCCGCGCTGAAGGCGGCGCAGGTCCACAAACGGCCGGTATTGATCAATTTCACCGGGTCCGACTGGTGCGGTTGGTGCATCCGGTTGAAGAACGAAGTCTTCAACACACCGGAGTTTGATGAGTTCGCCAAGAGCCGCTTGGTTTTGGTGGAGGTCGATTTCCCCAATCGCAAACCTCAGTCTGCTGCGCTGCAACAGGCCAACCAAGCCTTGCAAGAGAAATACCGCGTCACCGGCTATCCTACGCTGTTTCTGGTGGATGGATCGGGCAAGGTTCTGCAACAGCTCGGCTATATGGAAGGCGGACCGAAGGTATTCATCGAGCAATTGCTGAAAACGATGCCCGCCGCACCGCCAGCACCACCCAAGACGAACACAGTAGTCGCGGCCCACCTCCCCGCGTCCAAAGGGCCGGTGGACAAATCGGTTTATGACAAGCTGGCCTTGAAAGGGATTTCGGGTACCGCGAAACCTGTGGCGCTGATCAATAACAAGGCATTTACTACGGGGGACAGTTTCAAACTGCACTTGGGTACTGCCAGCGTGCAGGTGACCTGCGTGAGCATCTCGGCGGATCATGTGATGATCCGGGTGGATGGTGAGACGGAACCGCGCAAACTGGTGCTTGGAGCGAAGTAATGATGCAGCGCACGATTACTCGCGCAGCTTGGAATCGATGATGATGGTCACCGGTCCGTCATTGAGGAGTGCCACTTTCATATCCGCGCCGAACTCACCGGTTTGCACTGGCTGACCCAAAGCAGTCGCCAGCGCTTTCACAAATTGCTCATACATGGGCACGGCGAATTCGGGGCGTGAGGAGCGAGTATAGGAGGGCCGATTGCCTTTGCGCGTGCTGGCGAAGAGCGTGAACTGGCTGACGACGAGCACCTGTCCTTGAGCCGCCGTGACGTCTAGGTTCATCACTCCTTCCGCATCATCGAACACACGCAAGCGCGCTACCTTGCCGGTGAGCCATTCGATGTCTTCCGCAGCATCGGCGTCTTCGATCGCCAGGAGTACGAGCAGCCCACGGCCAATACGGCTCTTCATCTGGCCATCAATGGTCACACTCGCTTCACTCACCCGTTGGATCACTGCGCGCATGGACCATGTATAGCATTGTCACTGAACAAAATGAAGTGCGTAACGCAGGTTGCGGCGGTTGAAATGCCTGTATATTCTCTGGTGCATGAACCGTCGCCGTTTTATCACCACCACTGCGGCTGCTGCCGCGATTACCGGCCTCACCTCCAACCTTTCTACTGCCATGGCTGCTGATTCCGCCAAGACCGCGAAACCTGAATACTACGAGTGGCGCACCTATTGGTTGAAGACGCCGGAGCAACTCGCCTTGGTGGAACGCCACTGGGCCAAGGCGGCGATCCCCGCGCTCAATCGATTGGGTATTCCCGCAGTCGGTGCCTTTCGCGAGCAGACGGCGACGACTCCGCTGAAATTCTGCGTGCTCATCCCTTACGTGAGCTTGGAACAATTTCAAACAGTGAACGACAAGCTGGCGGGCGATGCACAATATCAGAAAAACGGCGCTGAGTATCTGGGCGTCGAAGCCAAAGCACCCGCTTACGAACGCATCGAGAGCACGCTCATGCTGGCATTCGACGGCATGACGAAGCTCGAAGTCCCCAAGCTGAAAGGCCAGCCGCGTATGTTCGTATTGCGCACGTACGAGAGCCACAACGAACCGGCGGGCAAAAAGAAGATCGAGATGTTCAACAAGGGCGAGATTGGCATCTTCCGCCGCACCGGTTTGACGCCTGTTTTCTTTGGCGAAACTGTCCTCGGCGCGAATCGCCCGAACCTTACCTATCTGCTCGTCTTCAAGGACATGGCCGATCATGACGCGAGCTGGAATAAGTTCCGGACAGATGCCGAATGGGTGAAGCTGAAAGCGATTCCCGAGTATGCCGATGCCAAGATCGTCTCGAAGATCGTGAAAACGTTTTTAGTCCCCGCAGAAGGTTCACAGATCTAAAGCAGCGAAATACATCATGAACCGCCGCGATTTTATCACTGGTTCGGGAGCTGCATTAGGTGCGGCGGCATTGTTGCCACACACGGTACTCGCCCAACCCGCAGGGCGATCAGGCAAAATCAAGATCGGCCAGATCGGAACGGGTCATGCGCATGCAGCGGGCAAGCTCGCGGCCATCCGAAAATTCCCGGAACACTTCGAACTCGTCGGCGTGGTAGAGCCTGATCCTGAGCAGCGTGAGAAAGCGATGCGCGACAAAGCGTATCAAGATGTCACCTGGCTTACAGAGGAGCAATTGCTCAACAGCAAAGGACTTCAAGCAGTTGCCGTGGAGACGGAAGTGAAAGACCTGCTGAACACGGCGGAGAAATGCATCGCGGCAGGTAAGCACATCCATCTCGACAAACCGGCGGGTGAAAAGTTTTCGCATTTTCAAAAGATCGTGGAGAATGCGCGCAAACAAAAGCTCACCATCCAGATGGGTTACATGCTGCGCTACAATCCGGGCGTGCAGCTCTGCTATCGCGCCGCAAAGGAAGGCTGGCTGGGACGTGTATTCTCCATTGAGGCGGCGATGAGCAAGGCGTTGGATAAAAATTCTCGCGAGGGGTTGAAGCGTTATCCAGGTGGTGCGTTGTTCGAGCTGGGCTGCCACGTGCTGGACTCGGCCATCTATGTGTTGGGCAAGCCACAAAAAGTGACCGCGTTCAACCGAAGCTCTTCCTCTGCCAACGATGGCTTCGCCGACAATCAGTATGCGGTATTGGAATATCCACACGCGACGGCGGTGATCCATAGCGCGCTCGTGGAAGTAGGCGGCGAAGCGAGGCGGCAATTCACTGTGAGCGGCGAGCAAGGCACGGTGGAAGTGCGTCCGCTGGAAGCACCGAAGGCCCGCATGTCATTGGACCGCGTGCAAGGCGATTACAAGAAGGGCTGGCAAGACGTGGAGATGCCGAAGATGGGCGGCCGCTATGATTTGGAATTTCTGGATCTGGCGGCAGTCATCCGTGGTGAGAAAGCGTTCGCGTGGAGCTATGACCACGACCTCGCGGTGCAGGAGACGTTGTTGAAGGCGAGCGGGTTGAAGGTAGACTAATTTTCAAGCGAAGGAAAGCCTTCACGCGTGAATCATCTTTGCGCCGGCTGCGCTGTCGGGAATTCCGCCTGGTAGTGTTTGAACCGCTCCGCTACGTCGATGATGTATTGCTTTGTACCGGGGTAATCCATCGCAGTCATGAAGGCCGCGCTGTTGGTTGAAGCCGCTCCTTTGTTCCAGCGCAGCACATGGGTGCGACCCGCATTGTAGTCTGCCAGTGCATAGGGGAGCGGGTCATCTGTGTGCAGATAACGGCGCATCAATTTGCGCAGATACCAGGTGCCCGCGAGCGTGTTCAGTTTTGGGTCAAGGAGGTCTTTGTGTTCGAAGCCTTTTCGCTTCTCCGCTTCCGCCCATTCCATGGCGGCAGGTTCACGGATCTGCATGAGGCCGAGCTCTTGTGCGGAGCCTCGTGCATCGGCATCGAAACGGCTTTCTTTCCAAACCACCGCTTTGATGAGCGCCGGGTGCATGCCGTATTTGGTCGCGGCAGCCACGATCTCATTATCGTAGCGATGCTCTTTCTTTTGTGTCAGCCACAAGAATAGGAAGAGACCGTCCACAAGCGCGAGCACCAGGAAGAACCAGAGCCATTTGCGCTTGCGCATGGGGAATCAACGATTAGGGAATCACCCCTCACCCCGGCCCTCTCCCCTCCGAGGGGCGAGGGAGAAGAGGTAGCGTGTCATGATGGACACGCCTTAAATTACGGAAATTTCGCTTAGCAGCTTGTTTAGAACAAGCTGTTCACCGCCGTGCCCAGCACGCTGAGCGGGCCGGTGTCTTCCAAGCCTTCGGTGGCTTTCTCCACCTTTTGCAGCGTCATCTTCACGTTCTTGTAGAAGCTCTCGTCGTTGACGAGCTTGCCGACAGAGCCTTGGCCTGAATTGATCTTCACGAGGATCTCTTTCAGATTCACCATGGCCGTGGTGGTTTCGTTGTAAAGCGTTTCATCCTTCAACAATTTGCCCATGGAGCCTTTGCCTTCGTTGATATCGTTCACGACTTTACGTGCATCGGTAAGTGCGCCTTCAGCCTGACCGAGTGCGCGGTTCGCGTTACCCACAATCGTGCGGGCTTCGCCGATGGCCACTTTGATATCTTCCGCCGTGGCGTTCAATGTGTTCACCGCGCCTTTGGCGTCGTTGAAGAGGCTTTCATCCGTCAGGAGCTTGCCGACGGTGCCTTTGCCTTCCGCCATCTGCGTGGAGACGTTCTGGAGGTTGCCGAGGATGATGCTCAGCTTGGGATTGTTCTCTTTCAGGAAGTCCGTCATCGGCCCGAGCACGTTCTGGATGCTGTCACCGCTGAAGCTCTTGGTGACGTTCTCGATGCCGGTGGCCACGTTATCCAGCTTGGCCATGATGGCGCTGAGGTCAGCCTGCTCGAGGGTCTCGATCGTGCCATTGTCTTCGAATTTAGTCGGTGCCATGCCGAGATTGATAGAGACGAAGTTCTGGCCCATGAGACCGGCGAACTTGATCGCGGCCTTGGCGTCCGTCTTCACCGGCACGCCTTCATTGATCTTCATGGTGACCTTCACCTTGTCGTCCTCGAAGGCGATCTTATCCACGCGACCGACTTCCACGCCGGCCATCTTCACGGGATCGCCCACTTTCAGCTCCTGCACGTTGGCGAAAAGGCCGTTCAGCTTGTAGCCGCGTTTGAAGAGGTTGGAGGCGCCGACCATCTCAAACAGGATGAAGGCGGCGATCATCGCAAGGGCGAAGAACAGGCCGAGCTTGGTTTCGAGCGTGTTTTTCATAAGGCTGCTTTAATTTAAATTTTGGAAACTGGCGTTAAGAAATTTTTGGATCTGCGGATCTTTGGACTGCTGCAATTCCTTGGGCGTCCCTACTTGCAGGACTTTACCCTCGTGCATCACGGCGATGCGATCGGCGATGCCGAAGGCGAGGTCACGATCATGGGAAACGACGATGGAGGTCACATCGCTCTGCTCATTCAGGGTTTTGATCTCCTGGCCGATGGTGACGGCGATGAGGGGGTCCAGCTCGCTGGTCGGTTCATCATAGAGGATGACTTGCGGATCGATGACGAGCGCACGGGCGATGGCCACGCGCTTCTTCATGCCTCCGGAAAGTTCCTCGGGCATGCGATGCTCCTGCCCTTTCAGACCGAGCGCCTCGAGCTTCTCCTTCACCAACTTGTCGATGTCTGTCTGCGGCATGAGCCGGTGCTCGCTCAAATAGAGGCCGACGTTCTCCGCCACTGTCAAAGAGTTCAGCAAGGCGCCTGACTGGAAGACCATGGCCAGGCGGTAGCGCTCCAGCATATCGGGCGATTTGATGGAGTGATCGTCGATCAGCACATCGCCGGAATCAGGTGTCTCGAGACCGATGAGGTGTTTGAGCAGCACACTCTTGCCGCTCCCGCTGGGCCCCATGATGACGAAGATCTCACGCGGCTTGATCTGCAGGTCGATGCCATGCAACACCTCAACGCCATGGAAACTCTTGCGGAGTCCCTTAACCTCGACGCTGACGCTGGGGTGCTGATTGGAGACAGCCTGGCTCATAGATTAAAATACAGGAGAATACGGGTGAGCACGTAATCCAGGATGAGGATCATCACGATGGAGTTCACCACCGCCTTGGTGACGGAACGGCCGATGCCGCGCGGTCCGCCGATGGTCTGCAAGCCTTGATGGCAGCAGACGACACCAATGGTCACCGCGAAGACGAAACTTTTGATCAGGCCGTTTACCACATCGCTGACCTCCACCACATTGCGCAAATTATTGAAATAGGTGGCGAACGAGATGCTGATGTCTTTGTTGAACACCGAGACGAGTGCGCCGCCCATCCAGCCGACCATCACCGCGAAGACCACGAGCATGGGCAGCGCCAGGCTGATGGCAACCACGCGCGGGAGGACGAGGTATTGGATGGGATTGATGTTCATCGTCTTCAAGGCATCGATCTCCTGATAGACGCGCATGGAGCCGATCTCCGCGGCCATCGCAGAGCCGATGCGGCCGGTGATGAGCACCGCCATCATCACAGGGGCGAGTTCTTTGCAGACGGAAATGCCGACGATACCGCCGATCAAGCCGGCCAGGCCGCGCTCGACCATCACCGGACCCGTCTGGAGGGCCAGCACACCGCCGATGAAGAGGGAGAGGATGCACGCCATGAGGAGACTGGCGTTGCCGATCTCAAAGAGCTGCTCGAATGTCTTCAGGCGCTGCCGCCACAACTGCGGGAGCGACTGCAGCGTGCGCCAGAAAAGGATGATCATTTCGCCGATGTCCTGAAACATAGTCTATGACTTCGAGTTTGCGCCTTCCTGCACGGCAGGTTTCGAGCCAGTCGCCTTTTTGCCCAGCGGGATGTAGAACAACCGGTATTGCCGGGTCTCAGGCGTGGATTGATACTGGAAAAGACCGAACAGGAGCGAGCATTTTGTCTGCTCCGGGGATTTGTCCTTACGATAGAGATTCCACAAGAGCGAGTGGCTGGAGGCCTGTGTCTTGGGGTCACGCTCCGTGCGCCAGATGGACCAGAGCGGCGAGTAGCTGCGCTCGATGCTCTTGTTGTTCGGCAACATCGGTTCCAGCGGAGCAAGGATCTGGAGACGATACTTGTCATCCAAGCCCTTCTTCGAGGTGAAGAAGGGCCAGAAATCCACGCGACGCATGTGCTTGCCCGTATCGGTGTTCCGCTCGATCAAGTCAGAGTAGAGGAAGAACATGACGCGGGAACGTTCGCGGTCCAAGGGCGCGGACCGGATGCGGTTGTACTTCCACACCGGCCAGAGGTAGAAATCACTTTGCTTGAAGGAATTCTTCGCTTTGCCGAAGAGCGGCCAGACACGGTTCACCACTTTTTCACCGCGGGCGAAAACGATGAGGGGCCAGGGGAGGCCATACTCATGGTATTTCTTTGCGCGATCATCCGTGTAGGTGAAACCGAGCGGCCAGGGGAAGGTGTAGGAATCGCGCAAAGGGGACTCGTAGATGCTGTAGAGGGGCAGCAATACGCGAACTTTTTGAGGATCATCCGTACCGAGATTCAAGTCGTTATGATGGTAGAATGGCCAAAGGGCGAACCACTTGTCATGGGCAGCGACAGGCTCGACGTCACCGAAACCATTCGTCTTGGTGGTCATGCCTTTGAATTCATGGCCGAAGATAGGCCAGAACTGCCAGCCGCTCAAATTATCCCCTTTGCGCAGATGGAAGATGGGATAGATGTAATTATCCGTGACCACATCTTTCTTGCGGCTCTGTCCATAAATGGGGAAGGCCACGAAATGGATTTCGTCGCGGAACAGGCGGTTCTTCAACGTGCCATAGAACGGGAAGAATGCAGTGTAGTTATGGTTCGTATCCGGCGAGCGTTGCTGAAAATAAAAAGGGAACAGTGTGAAGCGGTCTTTCGGCACTTCTTTGTCCAACGTCTTGCCTCCTGCAAAAGCGAACACTTGGAGGATATGGAATCGATACTCCGCGCCGAAACGATCATAGCTGACGAGCGGGTATAGAACATCCATCTCCGTCATATCCATCTCAGGATCGGTAGTGCGGGCAAAAAGAGGCGGGATGGCCCACAGGTTGTTGCCCTGGCTTTGCTGGTGGTAAAAAAGTGGTCCTAGCAGTTCGAACCGTTCGCCAGGTTGCAATGTCAAAGGGAAGACATGCGCCAACAACCCGGCCGAGAGGCTGTTGGTCTGGGCCGAGGCCGGGCGGGCGAATATGGCCAGCAGGACGGTCAGCAGAGTTAAATAGCGCAATGTCATTGACTTGTGTGGGCGCAAAGCCGGGCTAACTTTACGTTGCCTAGGCCAACCGTCAAGGAAGGTAGTGACGGATAGGAACGGAATTCAGATGCTCTACATCAAATCACTATATCGTTACCGTTTCCGCCAGTTTCCATATATTGACGCCTTTTTTGCAAAAACAGGGTTTGACTTTTTATTCACACTTTACTAATTTTGCACAATTCGATTGAGGCAATTACCTCGGTTCCTCCCGGCCCAGTGGCAATAGTGCATTATTGTCACTGGGTTTTTTGTATCTTCCAGCCCGTTCGCGAGAGGAAAATCAACAATGCGGGCAGGAATGTTATCGATGCAATCATGCTGGCAGCGACACCGAGGGACATCACCCAGCCTAAACTCTGTATGCCTTGGTGCTTGGCCAAAATAAGGCTGCCGAAGCCCGCCACCGTTGTCAGTGCCGAAACGATCACGGCCTTGCCTGTGCTCTTGGCCAAAATGCTGGGATTCTGTTCTTCCGCGAACCGGTTCAAGATATGGATGCCGTTCGTCACGCCGATACCCACCACCAGCGGTAATGTCATGATGTTCGCGGGGTTGAAGGGAATTCCAAATGTGCCCATAATACCGAGCGTCCACATGCTGCCTAACAACACGGGCAGCAGCGCCAGGATCACACACACGAGCGATCGGAAATGGATGAGCACCATGATGGCGATGGCGATGATCGCATACCAGGCGGCTTCTTCATAACTTCTGCGTAGGAGGTCGGTGTATTCGAGCAACTGCACCGGTGTGCCGGTGATGATGGGATGATTGGTGCCTTGCGGATCCAGCGTCTGGCGCAGTTCACCCACGAACTTCTCCTGCACATCGCGCCGCCAAACATCATCTTTCGGATACGCCTGGATGAGGTACTTGCCGCCCACACCGATGAAACGATTGCGCAAAGCGGGCGGCAGATCTTCCGCCCTGAGCGGCGCGCTGTCATCCTGCGTCTTCAAGGAGGCAAAGGTTTCGCGCAGATCTTGCAGCAGGGCCTGCTGGTAAAAGGCGACCTGGTAGGAATTGAACTCCTTGTTTCCCGCGTTGATGCGATTGCGCAATTCACCGACGGCTTTCCAGATGGATCGCAGGCCGGCTTCCATTTCCGGCTCGTTCTTGCCCTGGATCATCTCCAGAGCTTTGCCGAAGTAACCTTGCAGAGAGTAAAGCGTCAGGCTCAGGTCATTGATGTTAGCCTTCCGGTCATCGATGCTGGCGAAGTGGATGTCCGCCACGGCCTCCTTCACTTTTCTGACATACTCCAGCTTGCGCGTCTGGTCTTCCGAGAGGTAGCGGCTCATGGACTGCACATCCGCCACCGAGGAAAGGCCACGCAACTTTTTCTCGATCTCGATCGCCTCCGGCAAGGTGTCCGCGACGATCGCGCCGTAAAGCACGGAGTTGGAGGCGGAGTTGATCAGCTTCTTCTCATACACCACGGCGGGCAAACCGTGGGATTGCATGTTCAGCAGGTTGTAATCGAAGATCACGTGTCGCGCCTGCCAGAAACAAAGCGCCGTGAGGAGCACCGTGGCCGTCAGCACCAGTTCCGGGCGGTCCAGCCAGAGGCGTTCGATGCGCTCGCGCCGGTCTTCTTTGGGCGGATGCACGTGATCGATCACGTTCTGGCGCCCGCGCAATAGCAGGGCTGGCAGCATGGTCATCATGGGTATGAGGCAGACAAGGAGACCGCCACCGGCGATGACGCCCATCTCCTGGATGCCCTTGAAGTCCGTGAAACTCATCGCGAAAAACGCGCCCGCAGTGGTCAGACAGCCGGTGAAGATGCCCAGGCCGGTGTTCACCATGGCCTTGTGCAAGGCGCTTTGCTGGCTGGCGCCATGGCGCAACTCCTCCTCGTAACGCGTCACGAGATGCACGCCGAAATCAATCGCCAGACCGATGAGCATCGGCGCAAAGGTGATGGTGAGGATGTTCAGATGGCCTACGGCCAAAGTGGTGTAACCCATGGTCATGCCAAGCCCCATGATAAGGCAGATGGTCGCCTTGATGGGCCGGCCAGATTCTTGATATCCGTAGATGAAGATCAACGCGCAGAGGATCAGCGAGACGATGCTGGCCACCATCGTATCCTTTTGGGATTGGTTCATCTCGTCCAGCTCCAGAACGGATTCCCCCGTGATGCCTGCATTCACCCCCGGCACTTGTTGTTGAATCTCTGCCACTAATGCACGCAAGCGCCGGATGGCGGCACCCACTTCCTCAGGATCGGCCGCTTGAGCGGAGACGAGATAAAGGCGCCCGCCATCAAACGTGATATAAATCTTCTGCTCGGCCTCCTGTCCCTGTCCGAAGAGCGCGTTCACACCCGGTGAAGGCGGCATGCCGGGACGGTCCATCGAATCCTTCGCCTGCTTGATGATGCGCTGCAGTGCGGGCAGGGACTCCAGCATCGGCTTGATGTCGATGTTGGTGTTCATGCCCGCCGCGACGAACTGGCGGTTCATCTGCTGAAACATCGAATTCAGATTCGTGGCCTGGGCGAAGGTCTGGATAAAGGGCTTGTACTCCAGCAGCGTATGGTGAAGTTCCCCCAGTTGCTCTTCCGGCACGAAAAGGAGGGCCTTTGGCCCCATCAGTTTCAGGTCGCCCTTGTAAAAGACATCCGCGAAATGATTCGTCTCCGCCTCCATGCGGGCGCCGAGACGTTCGACGAACTGGCGGTTCTTCTCCGTGCGATCGCTTTCCACCACCACCACCAGATCATCCTGCCGGGGAAACTGTTCCTTATACTTCAGGAAGTTCTGGTGATACTTCTTGTCCCCGCCGACCAGGTCATTCCGCTTCGTGCTGAAGCCGAGGAATTTGACGGTGATGCCGACGCACAGGATGAAGACCAGCACCATCGGCCAGACGAACAATTTGGGCTTTTGGTAGACGACTTCAGCCAGCCGGTTCAGCAGCTTTTCGGCAAAGGATTGTTTCGGTGCGGACATGGCGGAATCAGGCGGTCACACCGGTCTCTGCATTGGTATAAGGCGTTATCACGTTCTTTGATCCCGGTTGCCCCTGGTTTTCACATGGCGTTCTTCAACTCAAGCACCGGGAATGGGCGGCACAGGCATGTTTTTCTGTTCCGTTTCCACCTGGACCGCGGTGCCGTAGCATAGCACCTCTGTGATGCCCACGCCAATCTCTGTGGCGTCATACCGCACACCGATCACCGCATTGGCGCCCATCTCACCAGCCTGACTAAGCATCTGGCGGAAGGCGTCATCACGTGCCTGCTCGCACAGACTGGTATAGAGCGTGATGTTCCCGCCGAAGAAGGCCTGGATGCTCGCGCCCATGTTTCCAATAGCCGAACGCGAACGCACCACGATGCCGCGTGCCACTCCGCAGTTGCGGAGGATGCGGTAGCCCGGCAGTTCAAAAGCCGTGGTCGTGAGCGGATGCGTAAAACTCATACGGTCGCGGGATTCAATACCAGCGGGCGAGGAAAGACAATTTTTGATTCAGCAAACCTTTGGACAATCAGATGTGTAGAATGGACTCGATTCGGTGTGCTTTTTCAGCAGACTTGGATGCCATGGAAGCCAGCGCTGTTTGGGTTAAGGTAAGGAAATAGCAATTTTATAAAGGATATGAACCCCGGGATGAGAAACGCGTTGGGGATATATGCCCTGATCGCTGCAGGAATGATGGTGGTCTTTGTTAAAGATTTTTGGGATAAGCCCGTGTGGGTAACGGTTGCGATTCTTTTATTTGGGCATGGTGTGACGGGGGTAATGCAATCGTTTCGTGAAATCTCACCCGCAGAAAAGAAAGCTGCTGAAGTCTTCGCACAACAATATCCGCAGCTCGAAAATGGAGGAATGACAGTTCAGGCAGAGGAGAAAGACCGGGTCATCATCTTGGTTTATCACTGGGAAAAGGGCGGCCTGCCGTCCAAACCTTGCGCTTTAAAAATGTTTTCCGTGGCCAAGGATTTGAGTGCGGTCGAAGAGCTGGCGTGGGAACCGGGTTCTCCCTATTGGTTCGGGCGGAAATAAAAAAGGTACGGTGCTTGTCCCCTCACCAAAAAAGGCTTGGCGTAGCGGTTGAATTATCAGGCAGATGCGCGCAACGTAATACCACGCACAAAGCAAGAGGCGGCCTCAGCATGAAGCTATTCTCTGATAAGCCCAAACCGATGGGACCAGTGGACGGGTGTCTGAAACTGGCCATCACTTTTGCGCAGGCACATGGTGCCACTAAGATCATATTTGGTGAGCCTCCGGCTGATGGTTGTCCGCGTACCCCTTCTCAAGCCCGCATGGAAGTGCCGATACCTTGGGCAGATGAAGATATGCTGCGGTTTAGCGGGGACAGGGCTACATATGAGCATAAGTGGGCACCTGGCCGTTCCTATCCCAATATTCCCATCTGGATGAAAACGGATCAAGGATACGAGGAAAGGCCAGCCGTGCATGGCGTTCTTTGGCTGCCCATGCTGACGATGCTGGATGAGTGGAACGGCAGGCTTCTTTATCACAACGGCGAAATCGAGGATTGCCCTGATGAGTTTAAGACAGCGGATGACAGTGCGTTCATGTCCTGTTTCATCTACGAATCCAGCAAAGACCGCCGCTCCAGGGTTTCACTTGGCATGGAGTCGAACTATTGTTTTTCTCTGACACTCAATCCGCTGCCGCCAGCATAAATATTTTAAAATCATGACACGCATTCTGCTCTTCATCGGTGCTTTGCTGGGCTCAATGCTTTTATGCGGCTGTCGCTCCGCTCAGGAAGCGAAGCCGTCATCGCCCTTGCCAACGGCTGCTCAGTCAGTGGCAAAACCAACCCCCAAGCCGCTTTACATGATTAGCGCAGGCGGACCGCATTCGGTCGTCGGCTTGGACCGGCCGCCAGAATCCAATCACGTGGCCATAGCTTTCTCGCGTCAAGGCGAAGCCAGCGGCATCTACCGCCTCACCAATCATGAACCGGTCCGGGTCTTGATCTGGAATGTGCGCGTGCAGGTTCCCGCCAAAGATTCCGGCACTGACGGCTTCGGTTGGAAAACAGTTCATGACGATTATCCCACCGGCCTCAAAGGTTATAACATTCCTCCCGGCGGTGCGGATGAGATTGAGGCACCTATGTTTGGCGCAGGGCCGTGGCGCGTCTGCGTGCTCTATAGCAAAGAGAAGCTCAGTCCCGATGGAAAATATAGATTCTATGGAAGTTACGAGATCGTCAGCCGCGAATTGAACGAAGACCAGTTACGCGGTCCGATGATCCGATAGCTTATGAATATCTCCGCTGCCCGCTTGTTACTGTTCGGTTTCTTGCTCATCCAATCGTCAGTCGCTTTCGCTGCCGAGCCGCGCACAGTCATCGTCTTCGGTGATTCCATCACGCACGGCAGTGCCTTGCCTAAGGAGCAACAGGGCCAGATCTGGATGGCGCTCATCCAGAAACAGACTGAGGGCAAACTCAAGCTGGTGAACGAGGGCAAGGGCGGTCGCCCGACGAATTCCGTGAAAGAGTTCGAGGCCATGCTGCTCAAGCACAAGCAGGCGGATCAGCTCGTCATCTCGCTCGGCACGAATGATTCGCGTGACATCACGGACCAATGCGTGCCCAAGGCGGTGACGAATATCACCGCCATGATCACCAAAGCGCGCGCAGCGTATGGCGAGAAGCTGCCGATCCTGCTGGTCGGCCCGCCGAACATTAACAAAGCCGCGCTGGGACCGACGAAGCCGATCGCCAATGAACGTGAAGGCAAGTTAAAGGAACTAGGAGCCGCGTTTGAGAAACTGGCTAAGGAGAAGAATTGCGATTACGTCAGCCTCTTCGGAGTGGTGCCTGACACCAGTCTCTTGAAGGACGGTGTGCATCCGGATGTGGCGGGAAATGTGCCGATCGCGGAGACGATTCTGCCAAAGTTGGTGGCGGTGAAAAAGTGAGCGGATTTCCTGAGGGACAACCTATTTTCCTGTGGCGTCAGGCATGACAGGCTTTAGAGCGGTTGCGGACCGGGGGGCGGCTGGCCTTGTCCTTGCGGGGGGAGCTGTACCACCTGCAGCGGGATGCGGGCGATAATGTTGTTATCCAAGCTCACATCGATGGAGTAGTGACCGGCCTTCTCGAACTTCAACCCTTGCAGGCTGAAGACCATGTTCATGCTGACGAAGAAAAGGTTCTCCGGCATGCGCACGTCCATGTTTGGTTCCAGACGGGGGAGGAGGTTGCGGCCGTCTTCATCGATCATGGTGACCCGGAGCTGGTGTTTTCCCTGGTCTTGGTCATGGAATACGATGCGCAGCGCGATGGAGCAATGCGGGTGGGTGGCCGGAAGATTGCGCACGCCGATGGTATCGAACGCACCGATCATGCACAGCTTGCCACCGTAATCAGCGGCGGAATCACAGAGGGCGGCTACTTGGACCTGCATATTGGAAATGGTCGCCGGTCAAGGGGACATGGCAAGGCGGAAATTTCGTTCGCTTTTCAAGGTTCCGGTTTTTGGGTTTCGAGCCGGAATTCACCACGGAGACAGCGGCAGCTTTGCCCCACCTTGATAAAGGGGGTTCAGGCGGATTTGGACGCTGTCTCCCCCTGTATAACCAGTAATGGTAATTCTCAGCACTTGGGGAGAGGAAGCCACCGTTCACATCGGTTGAGACGGCTTGCGGGTAGCCCGGTTCGAGACGAGGGCGATTAGTTGCTGGTGACTTGTGTGGTCACGAAAAAGCGGAGGCCACGAGGCCTCCGCTGCGCGCTACTACTTCTACCAACCTAAATTCGTCACGATCAATCCGTGGGATTGATGGTCCACATGCCGGTCTGGCGGGCAAGGGCGGTGTTGGTCTGGCCCAAGGTCTTGGCGGGCGCGAGGCTTTCCGCATGTCCGTCCACGAAGAGGTAGTCGATGTTGTCGTTGTGATAGGCTTTGCGATCGACGTATTGGATGTCCGTGGTGGTGGTGGTGCCGAAGTGGACATTGGCAGTATCAATGGTCTGGTTCTCCAGTGATCCTTGCTGGCAGGTGGATCCGCCGGTGCCGGAACTGGTATTGCGGCCCCGGATGATTTCCGTGAGGAGGATGGTGCCAGTGGGGTCACGGACGATGGCGTTGTTGATGTAGCGTTGACGGCGTGGCTCAGCCGCCAGGCCCCAACCATCGGTCCCCGTGTTGGCGGTCTCATCCTGCCAGGCCGCGCCGGGAGCATCACCATGATACCAGCGCAGGCCCACGCCCGTCTGGCTGGAGGGCGAGGGAGGCCACTGGGAAACGGTGGGGTAGAGGAAGGGAGCGGTGCCCGCGCCTGATCCCAAGATGTCCATGGAGTTACGGGGCATGGCGTAACTGCGGGTGGCGTCCGGGAAGCGGGTGTCCGAGGAGAACAGCTTGTTGGAGGGGCATTTGAGGACTTTGGCCGCAGGGGGATTCTGGATGTAGTTGGCGCTGTTGGCGTATTGGGTGCCGCCCTGCATCCGACGCGGTTCCCAAGCTTTCAGAGTGCCCATGGTCTCCGGACCGCCCATGTAGTTATGCATGTAATCATCCCAAGACCAGGCGACACCGGCCACCCAGCGCAAGACAGCGGGAGGGATGCGATCGCCGTTATCCGCGCCGTACATGGACATCATCACGCCGACCTGCTTGGTGTTACTCAGGCAGGTGTTTTGCAGGGCGCGGGCTTTGGCCTTGGCCAGGGCGGGGAGCAACATGCCGGCGAGAATCGCGATGATGGCGATGACGACCAGCAGTTCGATGAGGGTAAAGGCGCGAAAGAGCCTGATACCCGGAAGCGAGGGTGGTTTTTGTTTCATAGGAGGTTGGGTGGTTTTGCAGGTTTGACAGGGTTCATTGCGCGGTGATCTCGCCGGTTTTTTGATCGATCATGTATTTCTTTCCTTTGGGGGCGTAGAGGACCTTGGCGAGGTAGCGTGATTTCACGAGTTCCTCGATGTTGGCGGGGTAGCGGCGAAATTCCGCCTGAAAGCCGGTCACGGCTTCCATGACTGTGGCCAGATTGAGGTCATGGGTCTCCGGGGTGGCCTGGGATTTGAAATCATCGATGTCCCGCTGGGACATGCCTTTGAAGATGTCTTGGGGGCCGGTCTCCTGAGTTCCGGGGATGGCAGCAGCGGAGGCGGCACCGGGAGGCGGTGTCTGGCCCGGTGCCACGGGAGGCGCAGCCGGATCGGTGGCGGGGGTGATGGCAACGGCCTCCGAAGCTGGGGGAGGCGGCGGAGGGGCGACCATCCCGGCATCCTCTTTGTTGCCACAGCCGATGAGGGTGAGACCGGTAACGAAGGCGAAACCGGCGGAGAGAAATATTTTGGACTGGTTCATCACAATCAAATCCGGTGTGGATGTGATGAACTGTAGGATTGTTTATTAATAAGTTAAATAGGCATTTTGTGTTACCTACTTATATTAGTTTATATAATTTATATAAAAATGATTGGCTGGAAACTAATGAAAGGGAATTTCAAATTCTCAGTGTTCAGTTTTCAGCGGGGAAGTGATTTTCGGGGCGTCGTTGGGGTTTCGGGGGAGAATTCAACCACTGAGACACGGAGGGCACAGAGACAGAAGACGGACATCATAACGGCCGCTCGAGCCCAGTGATAATATCTGGGATGAAGCCAAAAAAGCGGAGGCCGTGGGGCCTCCGCTTTGCGAAGTTTTATGTTAAACTAAATCAGTCCCTAGGAGCGATGGTCCACATGCCGGTTTGTTTGGCCATGGCCGTGTTGGTAGAACCCAAGGTCTTGGCCGGCAACAAGGCTTCCGCATGACCGTCTATAAAGAGGTAGTCGATATAATCGTTGTGATAGGCACGAGGATCAACGTACTGGATGTCCGTGGTGGTAGTTGTGGCGTAGTGGACGTTCGCCGTGTCAATGGTCTGGTTGTCCAGTGATCCCTGTTGGCAGGTGCTGCCGCCCGTGCCCGAGCTGGTGTTACGACCACGGATAATCTCCGTCAGCAAAATGGTTCCAGTCGGATCTTGGATGATAGCACTGCTGATACCGCGCTGACGACGGGGTTCGGCGGCTTGCTGCCAGCCGTTATCCATCGGGTTGGCCGTTTCGTCTATCCAAGCGGCGGCAGGCGCTTCGCCATCCAACCAGCGGAGACCCACACCTGTGAGGCTGGCCGGAGAAGGCGGCCATTGAGAGGTGGTGTTCACCAAGAACGGTGCCGTGCCACCTGCACCCGGACCATTGATGTCCATGGAGTTACGGGGCATGGCGTAGCTGCGGGTGCCGTCCGGGAACCGTGTGTCCGACGAGAAGAGCTTGTTCGACGGACACTTCAGCGTTTTGGAAGCCGGAGGGTTCTGGATGTAGTTGGCACTGTTCGCATACTGGGTGCCGCCTTGCATACGGCGCGGTTCCCAAGCTTTCAGGGTGCCCATCGTCTCCGGACCGCCCAAGTAGGCGTGGATATAATCATCCCAGCCCCAGGCAACGCCTGATACCCAGCGGAGCACACCTGGAGGAATGCGGTCAGCGTTATCCGACTGGTACATGCCCATCATCACACCGACCTGCTTGGTATTGTTCAAGCAGCCGTTCTGGAGGGCGCGGGCTTTGGCCTTGGCCAATGCGGGCAGGAGCATGCCGGCGAGAATCGCGATGATCGCGATCACGACTAGCAGTTCAATGAGCGTGAACGCCTTCAGGCGCTGGCTCAATGATTTGGGTTGTGGTTCTTTCATAGGGGGGTGGGGGGTTGATCGGTTAAGAGCTTACTCAGCGGTGACTTCACCGGTTTTTTGGTTGATGGAGTACTTCTTGCCTTTGGGTGCATACAACACTTTGGCCAAATAGCGGGATTTAACGAGTTCTTCCATATTGGCGGGATAGCGGCGGAATTCGGCTTGGAAGCCGGTGATGGCTTCCATGATCGGCCCGATATTCATATCATGCGTCTCCGGTGTGGCCTGCGATTTAAAATCATCAATGTCACGCTGGGACATGCCTTTGAACATATCGGTAGGGCCAGATTGGGCGGCAGGAATCGCTGCAGCGGTGCCTGGAAGCGGTGCATCAGGAGTACCGGCTGGGGCAGGAGCACCTGGAGCAGCCGCAGGAGCGGTGGCATCCATGGCCACGGGAGCGGTGGACGCCGGAGGGGGTGCCACGCTGACATCCCCGCCATCTCCACCACCACAACCGGCCACCAAAAGGCCCAGAACAAGGGCACTGCCAGCGGTGTATCGATAATAGTTTTTCATCACAATTTCTTACAATTGGTATGTTTTGAATTTGCGCCTGCTAATTCTGGTTTTGAATAGGCATTTTGGGTGGGTGGAAAATAAGCTGCTCAAAGTGGAAAAAACAAAGGTATCACTCCAACGCCCCAAAAAAGGCCGATTTTAAAGGCAAAATGCAGGTTTTCACAAATATGACTCCTGCAGGAAGAATGCCATACGTAAAGGTACGCAAAAGGGCGTATACCCCATGTGAGAGGTGAAAGGGGTTCTGCCAAGTCATGTTCATCAAGGGGTATCTCGATGGAATCGGGGATTTTGGTTCGATGGGGCGGGGAATAGCCTCTGGTTTCAGGTGGAGAGCGTTTTTTTTTATTCTGTGGCCGATTGGGGCGGGGATTATTGGGTTCGGGCGATGAAAAGATTATCAACCGAATGGGGCAAGAGAATGGAAGGTTAGGATTAAAAGGAGGAGGAGGAGGGGTGAATCATAGCAGGAGTTTTCAGCCGGTTGCACCGGTGGACTGCTCAATAGCCACAAAGAGGTACCGAAGGCGCAAAAGGGATGAACTGATTTCCAGTTTTGGATTTAGTCATGCAGTGAAAGGATGGACTTTTTGGTTTTCTTCGGTCCCCCCCAGAAACGTGCGTGATCCCTCCGGCATCGAAGTCAATCGTGCTGGAACAATCCGGCTTATTCCCGGATATTAGAGATATGAAGTTCCTGGAGTTAAACCACGTGGCCGTGCATGTCGCGGATGTGACGAAGAGCTGCGAGTTCTATCAACAAGTGCTGCGGTTGGATTCCATTCCACGACCCGCGTTTGATTTTCCTGGAGCATGGTTTCGCTTGGGGGAGCGGCAGGAACTGCATCTCATCGGGGATCGCACCGTGCCGGTGAATTCGCACAATCGCGGCGACCACTTCGCACTGCTGGTGGATGATATCGATGCGTGGGAGAGGCACTTGCAATCCACCGGCTATCCGTTTCGCCCGAAGAAAACGCGGCCGGATGGCGCATGGCAGATCTTCATCATCGATCCAGATGGGCATTACATCGAGCTATGCACGCCACCGGGACCGGTGAAATGATCCCTGTCTTCGTCATTCGGATTTGGACATTGCCGCAAGCCCCTTGGCATTCGATCACATAACAGTATAATGCGGCTGATGTATCTGCGCTTTGCCAAACGCCTGCTGGTCGAGACCGATAAACGCCTGCTCATGAAGCTGGCGTATAACTTCGGCTGGCGCGGCATGCGCTCCGTGCAGCTTTTCAAAAAGCGCATGAAGCAGGGAGAATACTTTCCGCCCTTCCTCTACGTCTCCGTGCTAAATAGCTGCAACCTCCGCTGCCAAGGCTGCTGGGTGGACGTCGCGGCCAAACAGGAGAAGATTCCGGCAGAGGATTTGCACCGGCTTATCCGTGAAGCCAGCGCGGCAGGCAACAGCTTCTTCGGCATCCTCGGCGGCGAACCCTTCATGTACAAGGGCCTGCTCGATATCCTCGCGGAGCACAAGGACTGTTACTTCCAGATCTTCACGAACGGCCAGCTCATCACGGACGATCTTGCCAAGCAGATGCGCCAGATGGGGAACGTGACACCGCTCGTCAGCATCGAGGGTAACGAGATCATCAGCGATGAACGGCGTGGCAAGGATCAGGTGTTCACGCGCTCGATGGCGGGCTTGCAACGCTGCCTGGATAACAAGTTGATGACGGGCGTTTCCACCAGCCTGTGCCAGACGAATTTCAAGGACTTGTTGCGTGAAGAGTGGCTGGATCGGCTCATCGAGATGGGTGTGATGTATGCGTGGTATCACACGTATCGACCGGTGGGGCCGAATCCGAACACGCAACTCTGCCTCACGCCGGAGCAGCAGGTGGAGATTCGCAAGTTCGTGGTGGAGATGCGTGTGAAGAAGCCTATCGTGCTGGTGGATGCGTACTATCAACACGATGGTCAGGCGCTCTGTCCCGCCGCTACGGGCATCAGCCATCATATCAGCCCCTGGGGCGCGATCGAGCCGTGCCCCATCATCCAGTTCGCGAAAGAAAACATTCGCGACAAACGGAACATCAAAGACGTTTTCGTGCAATCCGAATACCTGCGCGATTTCCGCCAGCTCGCCTCGCAGACCACGCGTGGCTGCATCGTGCTGGAGCGCCCGGACCTGCTGAAAGATTTCGTGCAGAAGCACAAAGCTCCCGATGGCACCGCGCGCCAAACCTCACTCGCCGAACTCGCCGCCATGCAACCGCGCACTTCGCAGTATCGTCCGGGCACGGAAGTGCCGGAAAAGAGCTGGGCGTACAAGTTCGCGAAGAAACATTTCTTCCACGATTTTGGGGCGTATAAGGGGTTGAAATCTTAGATTTCTCTCGTCTCAAAAAATATGCCGCGCAGGGGAATCTCTTTCGAGATCAATCCTGCCCGAATATTTTCTCGTAGATTTTCTTCTGTCCCAAAACACTTCCGTGCTCTATCTCGCGAATCGGCAAGGGCACGTTCTTTTGCACCTCAGTCACTAAAGGCATTAGCGTATCACGATCTAGCCCTTGAGCCAGGACGTACCGATCGGTTTTGCCATCGATTTCAAATACTAGTTGTAACTCAGAAAGCTTTGATTCACCCGTTCCTTCTGATGAATAAAAATCACTGATGATAAATGCAAAACTCAAATGACTGGTGACACCAAATGTCAGATTACGATCCGGAAGAGTTATCTCGCCTGTCTTGCGATCATAGCGGAATACCGTGCCACGCTTCTGAGCTGATCGATACTCAGCGCGGTTGAGCATGATGCTGAAAATTGTCGTAAAGACACCGAACAAAACTATGCCAGTCGCGATGATGTAAGAGCCCTTGCTGGCCATGAAACCAGCCATGCTGCAGGCGAGAACCATGATCAACACGCCGACGGCAAAGTGTTTGCCCGTGGGCATATTCGTCGGAACTATCTCAAACACATTCTCAGAAATCTGTGCTTTCCATTTCCGTTCCCCGCTATAAATGCCTTCACCCACAACGAACTTCTCTCGTGGTATCTGGTGAGGAGGCATGTAGGTTCCTTTTAGCTATGGTTGGTATGTATCAAAGGTTGGATTGCTGGAATAGCAGAAATCTGAAGTAAGGTTCTTTATGAAATTCAAACGCCGCGTTGATTGCTCAACGCGGCGTTTTGAATTTGCTACTCGCGCCGGGTCGGAGACCGGCGCTCCACAAGGCCTTACGCCTTCGCGATCAACTGGCGCAGCACATACGGCAGGATGCCGCCGTGCTGGTAGTAGTCGATCTCGATCGGGGTATCGATGCGGCAGCTCACGGGGACGTTCTCCACGGAGCCGTCTTTGCGCGTGATCTTGAGCGTGAGGTCTTGCTGCGGCTTCACGTCCGGGCTGAGGCCCACGACGTCGTAGGTCTCGCTACCGTCCAGCTTCAAGGTCTGTGCGGTGGTGCCTTCCTTGAATTGCAAGGGCAGCACGCCCATGCCGACGAGGTTGCTGCGATGGATGCGCTCGAAGCTCTGCGCCACCACGACTTTCACGCCGAGTAGGTTCGTGCCTTTCGCAGCCCAGTCGCGGCTGGAGCCGGTGCCGTATTCCTGACCAGCGATGACGATGAGCGGGGTACCGCTGGCGATGTGTTTCACCGCGGCGTCATAGATGGACATCTTCTCACCCGTCGGTTGATAGATCGTGTTGCCGCCTTCTTCACCACCGAGCATCAGGTTCTTGATACGGACGTTCGCGAACGTGCCGCGTGTCATGATGCGGTCATTACCACGGCGTGAGCCGTAGCTGTTGAAGTCCGCGAATTCCACTTTGTTATCGCTCAAGAATTTGCCGGCAGGCGACGACTTCTTGATGGCACCTGCAGGGCTGATGTGATCCGTGGTGACAGAGTCACCGAAGATGCCGAGGGCACGCGCGCCGGAGATCGACTTGATCGTGCCGGGTTGCAGGGAGAAGTCCGTGAAGAACGGCGGCTCCTGGATGTAGGTGGACTGGCGGTCCCATTCGTAAACGTTGCCCACGCTGGACGGGATCTCGTTCCACTTTGGATTCTGCGCGGCGAAATCTTTGTACAGCTTGCGGAAGACTTCCGGCTTAAGCGCGGACTTCATCGCGTCGCTGACTTCCGTGAGCGTCGGCCAGATGTCGGCGAGATAGACGGGTTCGCCGTCCTTGCCCTTGCCGATCGGCTCGCAGCTCAGGTCGATATCTACACGACCCGCGAGGGCGAACGCCACCACGAGCGGCGGCGACATGAGGAAGTTCGACTTGATGTTCTGATGCACGCGCGCTTCGAAGTTACGATTGCCGGACAGCACGGAGGCCGTGACGAGATCGTTCTTCACGATGGCGTCTTCCACCGCTGCATCCAGCGGGCCGGAGTTACCGATGCACGTCGTGCAGCCGTAACCGACCGTGTTGAAGCGCAGCTTGTTCAGGTACGGTTGCAGCCCCGTCTTCTTGAGGTAATCCGTCACCACGCGTGATCCGGGGGCGAGGGAAGCCTTCACGGCAGGGTTCACCTTCAGACCTTTTTCCACGGCCTTCTTCGCGAGGAGACCGGCGGCGAGCATCACGCTCGGGTTCGAGGTGTTCGTGCAGCTCGTGATGGCCGCGATGAGCACGGAGCCGGTGCCGACGGTGGCTTTCTTCTTATCGGCCATCTCCAGCTTCACGGACTTGCTGAAATCTTTGCGCGTCTTGCCGAAACCGTTCTCGGTGACGGGGCGTTGGAACGCCTTGAAGAATTCGCGTTGCAGGTTGCCCAGCTCGATGCGGTCTTGCGGACGCTTCGGACCGGCGACGCTCGGCACCACGGTGCTGAGGTCCAACTCCACGACTTGCGAGTATTCCACATCGCCCTTGTTCGGGATGCCCCACAGGCCTTGCGCCTTGTAGTAGTTCTCATACGTAGCGCAATCCGCATCACTGCGGCCTGTGCCCTTGAGGTAATTCACGCACTCGGCATCGATCGGGAAGAAGCCCATCGTGGCGCCGTATTCCGGAGCCATGTTCGCGATCGTCGCACGATCGACGAGTGGCAACGCCGCGGCACCGGGGCCGAAGAATTCGACGAACTTGCCGACGACCTTCGCCTTGCGGAGCATTTGCGTAACAGTGAGAGCCACGTCCGTAGCAGTGACACCTTCGCGGATGGCACCCGTCAGATGCACGCCCACGACATCGGGCGTGAGGAAGTAAACCGGCTGACCGAGCATACCAGCCTCAGCCTCGATACCACCGACACCCCAGCCGACGATGCCCAAACCATTGATCATGGTGGTGTGGGAATCCGTGCCCACCAGCGTGTCCGGATAATAAACGCCTTCCGCGCTCAACACGCCCTTGGCGAGGTATTCGAGATTCACCTGATGCACGATGCCGATGCCCGGCGGCACGACCTTGAAGGTATCAAACGCCTGCATGCCCCACTTCAGGAACTGGTAACGCTCGCGGTTACGGGAGAATTCCAGGTCGAGATTCTTCGCCATCGCCTCGGCGTTGCCGGAGAAGTCCACTTGCACCGAGTGATCCACCACGAGGTCCACGGGGACGAGCGGCTCGATTATCTTCGGGTTCTTGCCGATCTTCGCCACGGCGGTGCGCATGGCCGCGAGGTCCACGAGCAGCGGCACACCGGTGAAGTCTTGCAGCACGATACGCGCGACCACGAACGGGATCTCCGCCGTGCGGCTCTCGGTCGGCTTCCAGTTCGCCAGCTCTTTCACGTTCGCTTCCTGCACCTTGAGGCCATCGCAGTTACGCAGGACGGATTCGAGGACGATGCGGACGGAAACCGGCAGCTTGGAGATGGGGCCGACCCCGGCCTGTTCCAAGGCGGGCAGCGAGTAGAACTTGCCCTTTTTCCCGTTACCGAGTTCAAAAGTCTGGAGGGTATTGAAGAGATTATGCGGCGTGCTCATAAGGCGGTGATCATCAAATCGTAAAATCTAGTGCGCTAAAAATGGGGTTTTGGACGGGGGATGTCAATAAACGCGATGAAAACACCGCTGCTTCGGCATGGAAACTAGAAACCCAAGGCTTTCCACCATGGTTTCATGATCTTGCTGATGACTTTCGCGTCTTTCTCGGTCGTCACCAGCCGGTCTGGATAGATCCAAACATCAAAATCCCCGTCCTCTGTGCCGCAATAGATGATCCAGTCGTGCTTGGTCTGGCATAGCTCCTTTTGGATAGTCGCCACGATCCAAGGCAAATCCCGGATAGCCTTGCGCGAAAGCAGGCTGAGCGTGCTGGAGCGGAACATGCCGTTATTGATGGGGAAATTGAAATCCTTCTCGTTCTTAAACTTCTCACCCAGGGCCTTTTCCAGACGAGTAAGCAACCAGTCACGTTCGCTCCACATCATGGCCTCATTCAGATCTTCGGGCCGCAGGCCATATGCTTCCTGACCATTGTAGCGGAGGAACTCTGATTCGGTCACCGTTTCCATTTTAGCAGATGGAGAACTCTTGGGTTTAGGAAGCAGAAAATCTTCATCCCATGACCTCAATGATTGCAACAATTTCTCTTTTTGCTCCGGATCGGCTGACGTTTTTTCAGCCAAGCGAAACTCCCGTAATCCTTCATTCTTGGCGGCCAGCAGGTTGCTGACCTTGGGACAGTTGAAAGCCAGCGACCTAAGCCGGAGATGAACAGGTAATTCAGCTGCATCTAAAGCCTCATCAGTCCAGAGTTCTAAATGTGTAAGCTGTGCGCAGGAATGTAATGGATGCAGCTTCGAAAAACTTCCTTTCAGGAATACATTCTCAAGCTTTGGAAAATTTCCGATGCAGTCTAATTTGGTCAAGTTGGCGGCACGAAGGTTGACCAACTGAGGCATGGCAGGCATCCCCTCCAGCGTGATGTCGCCTGAGCCATTGATCTTGAGCGTGACTAGGGCATTCAATGGTCCGCTATGGGACATGTGAGCCATTTGCGAGGGAGAGAGTTCCAGAGCCTTCAGCCGGGGCAGCGTTCCCAAGAATTTCAAATCCTCCGCTGGATTCCCACGCAGATCGAGGAATTCCAAGGCTTTCAATCCGCCCAACACGTTTAAGTTGGTGAGTTCGTTGCTGGCGAGATACAGCTTCCGCAACTTGGTCAATGAGGCTAAAGGAGCGATATCCCCCGTTGGATGCCCAGATAGCACCAATGTCTCCAGACCGGTCAGTAACGCCAAGGGGGACAGATCGGCAAGCTCATCCCTTTGAAAGCTGATCCATGTCTTCTTTTCCAGTTCCGACCAGGCCAGTTCCAATTCTTTCTCACTCAATTTGGCGAGGATACCATTGGCAGTCTGGGGAGTGGCTTCCCACAAAGTATCCAAATGCTTTGACAGAGCTCCAGTAGCCGAACCCAACATCTTCACCAGCGTATAGGCTGTCTGAGAGGCGAGGTTTTGGCTTCGACAAAGGTTGATGAAACTAGCTTGGCTCATGCTCCGGTTGGATTCGCTGCATTTATGATGCTTGGTGTATTTCGTGTCCAGCGCTGACTCTTAGTAAAACTCCCGCTTGCCCGCCTCGCCGTTTCTCCCGTAGCTTTTCGCCATCATGGATGCCACGGAGGCGTATATCGCGTTAAACATGATTGAGGGTGTCGGCCCGGTGAGGGTGCGGCAGTTGCTGGACTATTTCGGCGATGCCCCATCTATCTTGAAAGCGGGCAAGGACCAGCTCATGCGCGTGAACGGCATCGGGCCGGAGATCGCCAATAGCATCGCCTCATGGGAAAGCGATGTGGACCTTAGCGGTGAACTGCGGCGCATCCAGGAATACGGCTGCCATGTGGTGACGAAGGAAGACGCCGTGTATCCCGCCCACCTCCGCGAGATCTACGATCCGCCGATTGTCTTGTATGTGAAGGGTAAGTTGCTGGAGAAGGATAAGCATTCCGTGGCCATCGTCGGTTCCCGCATGACCACGAATTACGGCACTGAGACCGCCCGGAAGTTTGGTTACCAGCTTGCCTATGTAGGTGTGACCGTGGTGAGCGGCGGCGCTCGCGGCATCGATACCAGCGCGCATCAAGGCGCCTTGAACGCCAAGGGCCGGACCATCGCGGTGCTGGGCACGGGCATCAATATCGTTTTCCCCACCGAGAATGTGCAGTTGTTCGAACGCATCTCTGAAACTGGCGCGGTCATCACGCAATTTCCCTTCAATCGTCCGGCGGACAAGCAGACGTTTCCCATCCGCAACCGCATCGTGGCCGGGATGACCTTGGGCACCATCGTGGTGGAGGCGAATCTGGCCAGCGGCGCACTCATCACCGCACGCATGGCCGTGGATGCCGGGCGACAGGTCTTCGCCGTGCCAGGTCGCATCGATTCTCCGCGCAGCAAGGGCTGTCACGAGCTCATCAAGAAAGGCGCGAAACTCTGCGAAGGCGCAGAAGATGTGCTGAGCGAGTTCGAGTATCTTTTCCCGACGACGAACAAGCCGCCTTCCTTGGCGGAAGGCGGTGAACTGCCCGCTCTGGAACTCTCCACGAACGAAGCCAAAGTGCTGGACGCCTTCAATAAAGGCTCAGAGACGAGCATGGATGAGATCATCCGGGGCAGTGGATTACCTACATCGGCTGTAGGCGCGACTCTCTTCGGGCTGGAGATGAAGAAGATCGTGAAACGGTTACCGGGGAATCTGTTTACTCGGCAGCGTTAGGCGGGATCGGCACCGGCGGAGCTTCACCCGTCGCAGGCACCAGTGCCGCTTCTTTCAATTTCGCCACAAGTTCATCCACCTTCCACTCGTTGCCGATGAAGATCGAGTAAACTCGGCCGCGCGTATCGATGACCACGGTGCGCATGTTGTGATTGAAGTTAAAGGTGCCGTCCTCGCGGCTGAAGACCATGCCAAAGCGCTCGCCGATGTCATCGATCTCGATCAACGCACCCGTGAGGAAGCTCCACTTCTCCGGTTTGTAATGCGTGCGCTGCGCGTAGGCGCGCAAGACTTCTGGCGTATCCATCTGCACATCGAAGGAGAGACTGAGCAGGTGCCAGTTCTTCGGAGCTGTCGTGTCCTCTTCGAGCTTCTGATAGGCGCGCTTGAAGTTATCCGTGAGGCGCGGACAGAAGTTCGGGAACGGACAGCGCGTGAACATAAAAGTCAACGCCACCGCCTTGCCGCGAAATTCATCCGTGCGGACGCCTTTGCCGAACTCATTGATGAAAGGATAGTCAGGCAGTTTATCGCCCAGTTTTAACACATCCACATTCCGCACCAAGCGGGTGGTGGGTGGCGGGACGGGTGGCGTGTTCGTATGGCCCAATACCTGAACCTGATCGATCCAGCCATCGTCATGCGTCACCAGCATGCGGAAGGAGATGGTGTCACCCACCGCGACACCTGCGAGATCATTGGTGCTCTTGACGCTCAGAGGCATGGTCATCGCCTCCATGTAACCAGGTATCTCCTCATGGCGGATGACCGCTGTGGTCCCGTTCGGACGAAGCTGCTGCACCACGCCCTTTACCTCAAAAATATTGGTGGCACCAGGAAGCGGGTCTTTGACCCTCGCAACCGTGGGTTTGGCAATCGTTGGCTTAGTCGGTGCAGGCGGAGCGGTCACGGCTGGCACGGTTGGCGGCGGCGGGTCACAAGCAGTGACAAAGAGCGCAACTGCCACAAAGGCAGTCACGTAAGCAAATCGATGAACCATATCCAAACGCATGATGGACCTATTATAAGATCGTTTCTCCTGCCGCACAATAACGGGCGCAAACCACCTCGTTGCTAAGGTTTCCCGCCCGCGTCTCATATTACTAGACGTGTCTTACCCGCTTTATACTCAAAAATCTTTGGCTGAATGTGCCGTCAGGTGCCTTCGTCAGTCTTTTCCTCATTGAATCGGAATGCCTTTATGGCTTTGCTAGGTTTACCCAAACAGCCCGTGAATTTGTTTATGCATCAGCGCATCCTTGCCATCACGTTCAGCCTGCTCGGCGCCGTCATCGCCCACGCCCAGCAACCGGCGAAGCTGGACCTCAAACCCGGCGAGCACATCGCCATCATCGGCAACTCCCTGCCGGACCGCATGCAGCACAGCGGCTACTTCGAGGCGCTCATCCAGGCCAAGTATCCCAAACACGAACTGGTGGTGCGCAATCTCGGTTTCGCCGGTGATGAAGTGATGAAGCGCAGTCGCTCGGAGAATTTCGGCTCGCCCGATGAATGGCTCACCAAAGTGCAGGCGGATGTCATCTTCGCATACTTCGGCTTCAACGAATCGTTCAAAGGCTACGGCGGCATCGAGCAGTTCAAGGCCGAGCTGGGCCTGTTCCTGAAAGAGACGAAGGCGAAGAATTATTCCGGCAAAGGCGCACCGCGCATCGTCCTCTTCTCGCCGATCGCCAATGAGAAGCATCGTGATGCCAATTTCCCTGACCCGACGGCGAATAACACGAATCTGGAGAACTACACCGCTGCCATGGCCGAGGTGGCCAAGGCGAATGATGTGCAATTCGTGGATCTCTTCCGCCCGTCACAGCAACTTTACGCCGCGCAGAAAGGTCAATCACTCACGGTAAACGGCCTCCATCTCACGGAAGAAGGTGACAAAGTGCTCGCGCCCGTGATGTTCCAAAGCGTGTTCGGCGAGAAAGCTCCCGGCGGCAATCTGGAAAAACTGCGAGGAGCCATCAATGACAAGAACACCGAATGGCACGCGCGCTATCGCACGGTGGATGGTTACAACGTCTATGGCGGCCGCTCGAAGCTAAGCTACGAATCTCCCAAGGGCGCGGCGAAGATCTCTAACTACGATGTGATGCAGCAGGAGATGGCGCAGCGCGATGTGTTGACGGCGAATCGCGACAAACGCGTCTGGTCCGTGGCCCAAGGCGGTGATCTCAAAGTGGATGATTCAAATCTGCCTGCGGTGACCGAAGTGAAATCCAACAAGCCCGGCGCGAATGCCGACGGCTCGCATAAGTTCCTCGGTGCAGAAGAAGCCATCGCGGCCATGAAGGTTCACTCCAGCATGAAGGTGAATCTCTTCGCCAGCGAGGAGCAGTTCCCGGAACTGGTCTACCCCGTGCAGATGAATTGGGACACGAAAGGTCGTCTCTGGGTCGCCGCGTGGCTGAACTATCCCGAACGCACACCGACCTCGAAGAAGGGCGATAGTCTCCTGATCTTTGAAGACACGAACGGTGATGGCAAAGCGGACAAGTGCACGACCTTTCTCGAAGGTCTGAATTGCCCGACTGGTTTCCAGTTCTATCAGGATGGCGTGTTGCTCATGCAGGCGCCGGACCTGTGGTTCGTGCGGGATACGAATGGCGATGGCAAGGCGGACACGATGCAGCGCGTGCTGATGGGCATGGATTCGGCTGACTCGCATCATACCGCAAACGCCATCTGCTATGAACCGGGCGGTGCGATCTACTTGAGCGATGGCGTGTTCCATCGTTCCCAAGTCGAGACGGCCAATGGCGTGGTGCGTAACAACGATGGCGCGATCTACCGCTACGAGCCGCGCACGGGCAAGTTCGAGACGTATGTTTCCTACGGCTTCGCGAATCCGCACGGTCGCGTCTTCGATTACTGGGGCAATGACTTCATCACGGATGCCACGGGTAACAACACTTACTTCGGCCCGGCGTTCAGCGGTCGTATCGATTATCCCGCCAAGCATGCGAGCATGAAACAGTTCTGGGATCGTCCTTCACGTCCTTGCCCCGGCACTGGCATCCTCTCCAGCCGCCATTTCCCGGAAGAGTTTCAGAATAATTTCCTGAATCTGAACGTGATCGGCTTCCAAGGTATTTACCGCGTGAAGGTGGATCAGGACGGCTCTGGTCTGAAGGGGCAGACGCTTGAGCACCTGATCTTCTCGGAAGATCCGAATTTCCGTCCCTCCGATGTCCGCGTGGGGCCGGATGGCGCGCTTTATTTCACGGACTGGCACATCCCGCTCATCGGCCACATGCAGCATCACTTGCGCGATCCGAATCGTGGCAGCTCACGCGGTCGCATCTATCGCATCACGTATGAGGGCCGTCCGCTGCTGAAGCCTGCGAAGATCGATGGTCAATCCATCGAGAAACTCCTCGATCTCTTGAAGGAACCCGAGAACGGCACGCGTGAACTCGCGAAGATCGAACTCAGCAAGCACGACAGCGCAAAGGTCGTCGCAGCGGTGAAGAAGTGGGCGGCAGCCTTGGATAAGAAAGATCCCGCTTATGAGCATCACATGATGGAAGCACTCTGGGTGCATCAGTGGCACAACATTGTGAACGTGGACTTGCTCAAGCGCATGCTCCGCTCACCTGAAGCGAATGCCCGCGCCGCCGCTACACGCGTGCTCTGCTACTGGCGCGATCGCGTGTCCGATGTGCTGCCGCTCCTCGCAGTGCAGGCAGCGGATGAAAGCCCACGCGTCCGCCTCGAGGCCGTTCGCGCGGCCAGCTTCTTTGAGAATGCTCAAGCCGCCGATGTCGCACTCGCCTCGCTTAAGCAGCAACCCACGGATTATTATCTGGATTACACGCTGGGCGAGACGATGAAGCAGTTGGAGAAATACTGGCGCAAGACGATAGCCGATGGCAAACCCATCGCCGCGGATAATGCCCAAGGAATCAACTACCTCCTACGCTTCCTCACATCCGGCGAGTTGCAGAAACTACCGCGCACATCAGGTGTGCTGGAAGCGATCCTCACACGCCCCGGCATCAGCGATGCAGACCGTGCATTGGCTCTCGATGAGCTGGCTCAACAACGCAAGACGGACAAAGCCACGCTGCTGATCAATCTGCTCGATAGTAATCAGAAGGACCGCACGGCGTCGGGCAATCTGGCTCGCTTGCTCGCGTGGCAAGCTCCGGCGGAATTGAAAGCGCAACGTGCGCGGCTGGCCATGCTGACCAGCTCCAATGTGCCGGATGTGCGCTCCGCTGCATGGGCCGCGCTGGCATTGGCGGGTGACGGATTTGAAACGGTCTGGAAAGATGCGAGCAAGGAACCCAAGACCTTGCAGGATCTGTTGGCGGGCATTCCGCGCCTGACGGATTCGGATTTCCGCGCGAAGGCTTACAGCAAAGTTCTTCCGCTCTTGAACGAGCTGCCTGCCGCATGGAACGCGAATGCGCCCAAGACCGCGAAGGGTCGTTACGTTCGTATCGAATTGCCGCGCAAAGGCACGTTGACGCTGGCTGAGGTGCAAGTCTTCAGTGGCGGCAATAACATCGCGTTGAAGGGCAAGGCGAAGCAATCCACCACCTCGCATGGCGGCGATGCCAAACGGGCGATCGATGGCAAGATTGATACAAACTACGGCAGCGGCACACTGACACACACTCAGGAGAATTCGGACAATCCGTGGTGGGAACTGGACTTGGGCAGCGACCAGACGATCGAGAATGTGGCGGTCTGGAATCGCGTGGAGGGTGGCTTGGAAACGCGCTTGAATGACTTCACGCTCGTGGTGCTGGATGGCAATCGTGCAGAAGTTTTCAAGAAGGCGGGCAATCCGACACCGAAGCCGAGCGTGACACTCGCCGTGGGACCGAATGATCCGACGGGAAATATCCGACGCAACGCGATTCAGGCGCTAGTGAGCATGGGACATGAACCGAAGGCGGTCTTCAATGCGCTGGCGAAGTTGATCGCGGACAAGAAAGACGTGACTGCCGCTGCCCGCGGCATCGTGGTCCTTCCGCGCGCGGAGTGGCCAAAGAAGGAAGCAGGCGAGACGGCAAAAGCCCTCGCGGCTTGGGCCAAGACAGTGCCCGAAGGCGACCGCACGGCACAGGAATTCATCGAGACATTGCAGGTGGCGAACGATCTGGCGGGGCAGCTTCCAGCAAATGAAGCCACAACGCTCCGCAAGGAATTGCGGGCGATCAGCGTGTCCGTCTTCGTCATCCGCACAGTCGTCGAGCAGATGCGCTATGACACACCGCGCATCGTAGTGGAAGCGGGCAAGCCGTTTGAGATCATCATCGAGAACCCGGACTTCATGCCGCACAACCTGGTCGTCATCAAACCCGGCACGCGCGAGAAGATCGGCAATGCCACGGCCACGATGATGCCGGACCAGCTCGATAGCCAAGGCCGTCCTTTCGTGCCAAAGGGTGGCGATGTCCTTGCCGCCACGAAACTGCTCGAACCCGGCATGCGCGAAACGCTCAAGATGACCGCTCCGACTCAGGAAGGCGTGTATGAATACGTCTGCACCTATCCCGGCCACTGGATGATCATGTGGGGCCAGCTCGTAGTGACGAAGGATGTGGATGGCTATCTGCAAGCCAATCCGCAAGTGAAGCTCTCGGCGTCAGCCGAGGGCGAAGGCCACGAGCATCATAAGAAGTAAGCGAGCGAATCGACTGCGACTCATAGCCCTTTTGGCCTAGCCTCAAAGGGCTATGGGTTGTCACATAAGTGCATGCTACGTTTCTAATAATAAAGGAACGGCATGAAGTTGATTCAGCCAACAAGCAAGCGCCTCACTGCCTTCACATTGATCGAACTCATTGTGGTTGTAGGGATATTGGCTGTGCTGCTTGTGCTGTTCTTTCCGATTCCTCATCCGCACCGCAAACGCAGCCAAGCTTCGGTCTGTCTGAATAATCTCAAACAGGTGGGCGTTGCCTTGAGCCTCTACGCGGCCGATCACTCCGGCCTTTTCCCCTGGCAACAGTTCAGTGTGCCGGGTGACACAAATTCAACACCCGCTATCCCTGCGGAAAATTTGCCTGTGTGGTCATACTACGGTCGCACGTTTTCTGATGCCTATGGACCTGATTGGTCCGGTGTTAACAAAAATCTCCTCTGCCCGGCCGATACCGAGCGCAAGCCAAGTTCATTCTCCAAGACACGTATCAAAAGCGATCGGGAAACCAGCTATTTCATCGGCTTGAATGAGTTTAATACCCGAGAAGATGTAGTGGCCTTAGGCGATCGAAACCTGTCACCCGGCAAGGGTCAGCCTTTCTATTCCAGTGCCCATCGTAAGCCAGTCAATGTCGATACCAACACCACCGTCTGGGTAACCAACAAAAACGACCAGTTTCACGGAGACTATGGCAACCTGCTCTTCACGGATGGGCATGCGGAATCGATCAGAGACATGCCTGCGCTATTGATAAGCGCAATGAAATCTGGCGGCACCAATGCCAACAGATTCCTGTTTCCGCAATGATTGCGGTCTGAAATCCTTAAAAACCGTTCGTCGATATCGGCAAACCGTGCCGGATCAGTGCCGCATCGAAATTAGTCCGCTGGGAACGATCAATACGCAGAATGCGGTGCTCCAAGCTGTTCTCATGCATCGACACGCATTGGAAACAGATGATCAACTCCGTGCTTTTGTCACCACGTTTTATCTGCACTGCGTGATGTGGGTCAAAACAGGCAAACCTTGCACCAGTCGAAAGCTGCAGGCTCTTTTGCAGCGAGGAAATCAGCTCGCGCTGTTCGTTACGATTGGTGATGACAGCGCGCCCCAGCACCTCCCAACGACCGAGCATTTCAGGCTTAGGCTTGTTCGCAGGTGCGTTGGTCACGCCTAATGCCCAGTTCTGCGTTTCCGTGTCTAAACCTAGTGAGAGGAGAACAAACGAATCGGGCTTTTCTGCGATCCACAGCGTTTGCTTGGAAAGCACATTCTTCTTTGGATCAAAACCCGGCTCGCGGGTCGTCGCGGAGGCTGTCTTGTCAGCGGAATAGGACAGCGCAGTTATCGCCATGGCGGCCATCGCGATAATCGAAAACCATATGCGTCCCTTATTTCCGTTGTGTCGGCTCAATCCGCAATCCCTCCAATTGCCCGCGCGTCACGCCTAGCTGGCTCACCAGTTTCAATTCACGCCAGAGCTGTTGTCCGGTGATTTCACCGCGCAAGAGTTGGCGATACTTCGCAATGGTGTGCGTGACTTGCTCCGGTGTTTCGTTCAGGAAATCGATGCGGAACTGGCGCGCGCCCAAGGCCACCATGCGCTCGAAATATTCCGCACCCGTCTGCGCCATGGAATTGAACACCGTGTTACGGCAACCTGCATCCGCCTTCAATGAATGCAACGCGCCTACGCGATCGCGCAAGCGCACGTCGTGCTTCTCGCACGGGCGACCGCAATCGTGGTAATCCTTGCCCTTCGAGAGGAAGGCGCAGAAGACGCAATGTTCCATATGGAACATCGGCATGTGCTGGTGCAGCGTGATCTCCAGATACTGCTCGGGCGTGGCCGAGAGCAATGCCTCAAGCTGCGTCACGTTGAGGTCATATGAAGCCGTGACGCGCTCCAAACCATACCGTTGGATGAAATACTCCGCCGTGAGCGGATTCGCCACGTTCAGCGAGAAATCCCCGCGCAGACGTGAACCGGCGAAGTAGCGCAGGTGCTCGTAATTGCGGACCACATAACCATCCGCATTGCTGGACTGCACCAGCTTCAGAATCCATTCCTCACCGGATTTGAAGATACGCGGCGGCAGCACGAAGATGCCAGCCTGCGAGCTGCTCATCGGCACCTTGCATCCACGCGCCGTGTGATACAGCGTCACCGCTTCACGATATTTCTTCGGGTCTTCGAATTCGCAATAGATTGTCTCCGCGCCGCATTGCAGCGCCGTCTCCAGTTGCGCGAGATTGCGCACGAGGATGATGAGTTCGCTATTCTGCGGCTGCCGTTGCGCATTATCAGCCGCGGCTGCGGAAAAGGCCACGGACGCGGAGCACCGCGTCCCTACCGGGTCGGGGGTGAGTGTCCACCGCTTCGGCGCGGCGCACTGTGCTTCCAATTCCGCTGCTACTTCCCGCCGGATGCGGTTCAACTCACTCACCGGCAAGATGACATTCCCCTCGAGATGATTCGTGAGTTCGCCTAAGCGGAATGGCGTGCCACCGAGGCGACCAAGCTGCTCCTTCAAGCGTTCCGTGCTCAGTGGCGTTTTCTCGGCGACCGCCAGCATCACCTCGGATTGCTTCTGCACGATGTGCCCATTCTCATCCCGCGCGATGAGTGTGAACGGCTTGCCCGCCAGCCCATGCACTTCCATCGAGATGGGACGCTGATAACGGATCTGCTCGCCCTCGAACGTCTGCCGCACGCGCTTGTCCAGTTCCGGATCATTCGTCTTCCAGAGGATGTGGCCCGCTTGGATGCGCGCGAACTTGAGCGAGCCGTGCTTGAACGTCAGCCCCACTTCACGCGCTCCGGGTGTCACCGTGCGTGATTCAAAAATCTCGTAAACGCGTCCGCCTTCTTCGCCCTCTTCCGGTTTGCCCGCATCAAACACCACGCCATCACCGGGCTTCAATGCGCCTTCCAGCTTCACGATGACGCGCTCACCTAGCACGCGCACGACCTTGCCGAGATACACGCCGCGTTTCTTCCCGAAGCGCGCATGCACCAGCCGTTGATTATCGATCCCCTCAAACCAACCAGTGAACAACCCGCGCGAGAAGGACATCTCCAGCTCGTATTTGGCGGAGATTTCGGGTTTCGCGTTTCTAGTTTCGGGTTTGGTGCTGACGGATGCTTTCGGCGACTCGAAACCAGAAACCCCTAACTCGGAACCAATCTTATCGAGCGCTTGGCGATAGACGCGCGTGATGCTTGCAACGTATTCAGGCGATTTGAGACGGCCTTCAATCTTGAGCGAGGCCACGCCGCTGCGTACCAACTGCGGCAACACTTCCAAGCCCGCGAGATCTTGCGGGCTGAGGAGGTAGCGCTTGTCACCGAGCGGCACTTGGGTGCCATCGGAGATCAAATCATAAGGCATGCGGCACGCTTGCGCGCACTCCCCGCGATTCGCCGAACGACCACCGAGCGATTCGCTCGTCAGGCACTGACCGGAATAGGCCACACACAAAGCGCCATGCACGAAAACCTCGAGCGGAAGTTTCGTGTTTTTGGTTTCTGGTTTCTGTTTATTAGACTCGAAACCAGAAACTAGAAACTCGGAACCAGCCTGCCCTGCCTGAATCTTTTCGATCTCGGCGATGGAACATTCGCGCGCAAGCACCACAAGATTGCAGCCGAGTTCTTTGGCGAAATCCACACCCGCCGCGCTGGTGACCGTCATCTGCGTGGAAGCGTGGATCGGAAAATCGGGAGAGAGCTTGCGGATGAGACGGCAGATGCCCACGTCTTGCACGATGGCGGCATCCACACCCGCCGCGATGATGGAGCGCAGATATTGTTCCGCCGCTTCCAGCTCATTCGCGAAGACGAGCGTATTGAACGTCACATAACCGCGCACGCCGCGCCGATGCAGAAACTCCATCAGCTTCGGCAGATCGGCCTCGGTGAAGTTGTGCGCCCGCATCCGCGCGTTGAATTTATCGAGGCCGAAGAAGATGGCGTCCGCGCCGTTTTCCACGGCGGCCTTGGCGCATTCCCAATCCCCGGCGGGAGCGAGCAATTCAGGCAGGCGCAGGGGGACTTTGCCAGCGGCTGGCTGGGCGGTCGTCGATTCAGTTGGTGCTAAGGCGGACATCAATCAATCTGCTTTACGCTGCCAATACTATACAGCGAAGCAGTCTAGACTACACGTGCGAATATGGAGGGCAATGGAAAGATTTCGGGGCGTGATCGTTCCAAGAAGTTGATGGAGTGATCTTCATTATTTCTACGATCACGACCCGCTTCAGCCAACTGCGGCTACTCCACTACCGTCTCCGCCATCACCCGGATGAGTTGCGCCCCATACTTCAACCGGTCTTCATGTGTTGTATAACGTCCCAGCTTCGGGCCTTTGAGCGTGCGCAATTCCATCAACGCCACGGGCACCTTCGCATCGTGATACATCGAATTCGCATCACCTGAAGTCTGCAACCGGATGCCCAGTTTGCGCGTGGGATCAAACAGCGTCTTGGCCTGCAGGTTATCGAACAGCTTCTGGAACATCGCCTGGGAGGCTTCATCGCTCGCTTGCGTATCGATGTATTCCGTCTTGGTATTGTGCAGGTTTACCATCACGGCGATGGGATATTGCGCGTGGTGAGCGAGGATCGTTTTCTTCGCATACCAGATCTCCGGCATCAGCTTCAGAAATTCTTTGTGTTGCAGATCCACCTTGTTCCAGTGGCGGTTCACATCATAGCCGTTCGCATTGAAACGCACCTGGCCGGTGGCGCAACCATCCGGGTCCAGCATGGGCGTGAATTTGAAGATGACCTTGTCCCTCAGCTCCTTCGCCACCGGATCATCAGAGATCACCCAGCGCAGCGCCCCTTCCATGGTGAACGAAGTCCCCGTCTCCCAAGCATGCTGGCGCGCTTGCAGCCATACGGTTTTCTTCTGCGCGTTCGGGATGTCGGGATTCGTGACGGTGACGAGATGCAGATCGCGGCCTTGCACAGTACGCCCGAAGACTTCCACCGTCGCGTGCGGAGAATGATCTACTTCATCCAATAATTTTAACAACTTGGAATGGGTGTATGGCACCAGCAGGGCGACCCATACAGTGTCTTGCTCGGGTGTGAAACGCAGCGTCATCTCCTTCGCCTCAGTGTTCCACGAGGTATTCGTCTGGTAGTGCCAAGTCTGCTGGTCGTAACTGATAACGGGTTGATCCTCTTTATCCGTGGAGACTGAACCAGGCTTATCGTTGTACTCGCCCTCAAGTTCGGTGAAGGTCAGCGTGAGCGGGCGTTTCGCCACGTTATCCAGGCGGAAGTAGAACCAGCTCACCTGCCGGTTGCGACCCCGCTCGTCATACTGGCCCACCAACGCGCAGCGAAACTCATTTTCGTTCACGGCCACGATCTTGCCGAGGGATGCACCTTCAAACCTGGTATTGAAACGGGGGGCGGTATTAGTCTGGGCAAACGTTTGCGACGCAAACATGAACATAAGGCCGAGTGCGAAAAGAAAACGATGGCGCATGGAAACATTCTAAGGCCGCTTCGCGTTTCTGGGAAGTATTCGTTGCCGCTTTGTCCTTGTGCGTTGGCATCCATGAACTAAACCTTTTGGTGGATGTTCCTTTCCCAGAAGCACAAACTGTTGCTCGGCGTGGTCGCTTTGCTGCTGCTTGCGTTCATCGGCATAAAGCGGTCCCAATCGCGCCCCGCCTATATTGCCATCGACATCAGGTTTCAGAGTATCACCACCAACTCGGCCGGCGTCCGGCTTGCTCAGTTCGATGTGCAGAACAATTCTTCTTTCCCGATCGAACGTGCGTGGTTCTCCGAGATACAGATCCAGACTCCTACTGGCTGGCGAACGTTGACCAACATCCATCAGTCCCATCCTGTTCCTGGCCCGGCAGTTCTTCCGGGTGAGAGCGAAGTCACGGACGTCCCTGTTCCCACCACGGCTTCTCCCTGGCGTGTTTCCTTCGTTTACTTTGAGCACGAGAGGCAGTTCGGCGCGTTGCTTCGCAGCCTGAAGAACAGCCTGCGCCAGTTCGGCCTGCCGGTGGAGAATGGGACCAGGGCGTACGCTTTTTCCAGCGATGCCGTAACGCCCTGAGAAAACTAATTCACTTTAAAAAACGTCACTCGGGAAAGGTGTATTTGAGGCGGAAGAACCTGCTCCCCTCCAATGTGTTTGTCACGGTGCGAAGATTTCCTATGGTATGCACCGTGCCGAAATAGGTTATCCATGACGGCGGCGCGATTGTTTCGCTATGTTGCAGTTGGAAACTGGGCGAATCCACCGGCCATTGGATCACCAGCTTGCCGTTCGCTGACAGCAGCGTTGACATGCTCGGCAGTATGACAAAGCCGGGATTCACCACCGTGATGCCCGCCGGATTGAAGAGCCGGACATTGCCGGACGGAGCCGTCGGTATCGTGAGCGTGAGGCGGGTGCCGGATTCCACCGTGAAGGTCGCCGGGGTGAAGGAGAAGGTCACATTCGTGACATCCAGAAGATTGATGCCCTCCAAGGTGACCGTCGTGCCGTGAGGCCCGGCCCGGGGACTGAGATCCGTGACAGTCGGAAATACCAGGAAAGGCATTGTGGACACGGCGGTACCTTCACCCGTGATGACTTCGACCGTGCCGGAGGTGACTCCGGCAGGGACCGTGGCAGTAATGAGGTTCACGGAATTATTCGTGTAAGTGGTCGCGATGCCATTGAACTTCACGCTGGTGACGTTGAAGAGGCCGGAGCCTTGGATCATCACGCTGTCACCCGCGCGGCCGCGATCAGGCACGAGCGCATCCAGCTTGGGCAGCATGGCGAAGTTTGTGATGGTGGTCATGAGGCCTGCCGGTGTCTTGATGGTGATGGGTGCGCTGACACAACTCTCCGGGACAAAGAAGCTGACGCGTGTGTTGTTCACCAACTGCGGCGTGATCACCACTTCACCGATGCGCACCTCCATGGTGGCGGTGAAATTGACGCCAGTAAGCGTGAGGGTGGAGAGCGCGGTGGCTTTCACTGGCCCGAAGCTGCCGATGTGCGGCCAGACATAGAAGAGATTGGTGCTGCTGCCGGTGCCGCCAGAAGTGGTGACGGAAAAACTGCCAGTCGTGGCATCTGCCGGAAGAGTCGTCGATATCTGGTTGGTGCCGCTGATGGATGTGACGGTATAATTTACTGACTGATTGTTCAATTTGACCGAGGACGCTCCGTTGAAACCGTAACCGAACAGCGTGACGATAGAACCGGGAGAACCAGATTTCGGCGAGAAATCTATTATCGAGGGCGTTGTGCCCACCACTGTGAACGATTCGGAGCTGGTCGACACGCCGAGCGAGTTCGAGGCGGTGATGAAGCCACTCGTCGCTCCGGCGGGGATGGTCGCATGGACTTGAGAGCCACCGGAACCAGTCATCGCGTAATTTGCCTGCACACCGTTGAAACGGATATAGACTTCATTAGCGCCGCCAGCGTGCAGCAAATTTTCACCGCCGATAACGACTGTGCTACCCACGCTGCCGCTGTTCAGATTCAAGGATGTAATCTTGGGTGCCGGACCCACGATAAAGTTACTGCTAGTTGTGAAGGAATTGGTGCCCTTAGTCAGTTTGATCGGACCGGTTGTTGCCGTGGCAGGAACAACGGCCTGTACTTGGGAGTCCGACGTCACCGCTCCGCTAATGGCTGCCACGTTATTAAAGTGAACGCTATTGAGACCAGTGAAACCGGCTCCCGTTATCAAGACGGTGGTGCCGACTGCTCCAGCAGCGGGACTGAACTCTGTAACAATTGGTCCTGGCCCGGTGATCAGATTCGTCACACTGGTCGCTTGCCCTCCGGGTGTCTGCACCTTGATCGGACCGCTGGTAGCATTAGCCGGGATTTGGGCCTGCACTTGGTTTTGCGCGGTGATTGCAAAACCGGTCGCAGGTTGTCCGTTGAAAAGCACATTCGTAACGCCCGTAAAGTCGCCACCATCGATGATCACGATCGTGCCCCAGATGGCTACAGTGGGTGAGAACGAGCGGATAATTGGCTCGCCAGTGACGAGAAAATTGTTGGTCGTGATCGTGAAACCCGCTGTAGTCATGACCTTCACCGGAGCATTGGTCGCTTCTGGCGGAACAGTCACAGATATCTGGGTGTCACTGACAGGAACAAACGTTGTGGCAATGTCACCGAAATAAACATTTGTGACATTGGCCAGGTTGTGACCCTGGATGAGCACGTTGCGACCGCTCAACCCGCGGTCGGGCGTCAGTTCCGTGATACGTGGCGTCACCACAAACGAGGTGGAGCTGGCACCACCACCAATGCTGTTATTGACACCGATCGGTCCAGTCAAAGCGTCGTCTGGCACAGTGGCATACAGAACGGTATCGCTCTCGATGAAGAAAACGGCCTGCACACCGAAAAACGTGACCGTTTTGGCCGTGGTGAAGTTCGCACCGGTGATCTTTACGCTGGCGCCGGGTTTGCCGGAAAGGGGTTGAAAGGCAGAGACAGTCGCTACCTGCGCTTGTGCTGAACCAGCCCCGAGCAGCAGAGCAAATGCACATATCAGCCACGCGTGGGCGCAGCAACCTCCTAGGATACGACGTAACGACTTCACAATATGATGGCGCAAATAATTAGCAGAAACTCTTGGACGGGAAAGAGGTAAGTTTTGCTCCCAAATAATGAGAAACGGCAGCACTTTCTGAGTGCTGCCGTAAAGCTACCTGGTTTTTCTTTCGAAAAACCCCGTCTGAATCCTAGAACCGGGCGTTCAAAGTGAGGCCGAAGTAAAGGGCTCCATCGCCGTTGAGTTGAAGATCCGCATCTTCAAAGACAAACCGGCGATCCACCACCCAGCCTGCTTCTGCCGCAACGCTAAAACCCTTACCCAACCGCGCACGCACGCCACCACCCACGCGAATCTCACGATAGCTCACGATCTCGTCGTTAAGATTAGGACGGCCGGTGCGATCACCAAAATCCTCGGCCACGCGATAGGCTCCGCCCATGAGTTCAGCACCAGCAAAAAGAGTGGTTTGCGGGTTGAGTTGATATTCCAAGGCTGGCTTGGGCAAAATCAGGGAAAGAGTCCAATCCTGAGCGAATTGCCAACGGACACCCACACCGCCGATCACCGGAATATCACGCAGGTAATCCACATTCAGCGCCGCCACCCACATAAGGGTGGCACTCTGCTGATAGGAAACACCGACGGTTAGCGGCACGTTGACATCACCGCCATCAATGTCTTCCAGATCACTGAAAAGGCCGGGGCGGACATCAATACGCAGATTCCATTTATCCGCGAATTTCCAGTCATTTTGAAAATTCAACGTTAGCGCATTCACCGTGTTCGGTAGGGGCACACCGGCTGGCAGGCCGAACCCGGAGCGTTCCCATCCAAAGCCGACGCCCCAAGCATAGCTATCACTGGTCGGAAAACGCAGCAAGTAGCTGAGATCCGTGTGAAAAGCGTCCATCTCGCCTGCATTCACATCACCGATATTGAGATCCGCTGGTGCCGAGTAGGAGAATCCGGTGGAGAACTGGTGACGGATCTCAGTCTCTGGAGCAGCGATTAAAGCAGAGGTCGTTCCAAAAAAAACCATCGCGGCCAATACAGTGTGTTTGATACGCATAGATAAAAAGGAAGCCTCACTATAGCAGGAAAGCGGCTGGTTGCAAATTGCACAGACGAGAAGGTTTCTTTAATCAACCTTAGTCGAGGGGGGCACCGCCTGAGCCTCTTCTTCCTTGGCCTTCTTCATCTCCTCCGCACCATTCCGCCATGAAAGCAGGAACAGTAATCCTACACCTGTGCAGATGGCTATATCGGCTATGTTAAAGGCGGGAAAGCCCGCCTCACCCCCGCCGCGCTTATAGACAAAAAAATAGAGGAAATCGATGACGTGATAGCGATCCGGGTGCAACCGATCCACAAGATTGCCCAAGATGCCGCCGAACATCAGCCCGAGCGCTATCTGGCCGAGCTTGGTATGCGCTTCAAAATGATGGCGGAAGAGAACGAGCGCTCCGAACGCGAGGAGCGAGATGATGGCCAGCATCTCATTGTTTCCATGGAAAAGACTCCACGCAGCTCCGGTATTCGTCCAATGAACGAATTTGAAAAAACCATCGACGATGACCACTTCCTCGGCGCGACCGAGGAAGCGCAAGACGATGTATTTGGTGAGCTGGTCGAGCAGCAGGATGGTTCCCGCAAGGGCGGCCATCCGCTGATTTCCAGTCAAGGCAGGCACTAGAACGCTCCTGCTTAGCTCATGCGCATGGGCATGAGGACGTAGAGGAACGGGCCATTGATCTTGATGACGCCCGGGCTGAGCTCATCCGTCAGCTCCAGGAACACTTCATCCCCATCCAAGGCCTTCAGCGGATCCATCATATACGTCGGATTGAACGCGATGGAAAGATCGTTGCCCTTGTAGTTCACCGCAATGCTTTCACGGCCTTCACCGACTTCCGGCGTGTTCGCATTGATGGAAAGGGTATTCTTGGAGAAGGTCAGTTTGACGGAGTTCGTCTTCTCGCTGGTCATGATTTCTGCACGGCGCAGGGCGTGCAGCAGTTCTTCGCGGCTGAGGGCGATGCGTTCCTTGGACTCTTGCGGAATGACCTGCTTGTAATTCGGGTAGTTGCCTTCCACGAGTTTCGAGATGAGCAGGATGCTGCCACCCTTTTCATCCTTCAACGTGAACGCCACCTGATTCTCCGTGAACTTGATCTCCACTTCACCCGCAGTACCGAGCAAGCGGTTCAATTCATTGATCGCTTTCGTGGGAACGATGAATTCGCCTTGGGCATCTGTGCCGATCTCTTCTTCGGCGAGCGCGAGACGTCGGCCATCCGTGGCCACCATCGTCACTTTATCTTGCTTGAGGATGACGAAGATGCCGTTCAGCACGTAGCGCGTCTCGTCTGTGGAGATGGCGAAAGACGTGCGCTTGAGCATGGCCTTCACCTTTTCCTGCGGGAGCGTGACTTTCTTGTTCTCTTTGAACTGGGGCAGGGGAGGAAATTCTTCTGCAGCCAAACCGTTGATCTTGTAGAAGGACGCACCAGCACGGAGGCTGCAAACACTCTTCTCATCAATCTCCAGTTCGATCTCACCGGCGGGTAATTCGCGCACGATGCTGAAGAGGCGTTTCACCGGTAACGTGACAGAGCCACCTTTGGCGATCTGCGCCTCGACGGATCCAGAGATGGACACGTCCAGGTCTGTGGCGGTCAGTTCGAGGCGGGTCCCTTCGCCACGCAGCAACACGTTGGAGAGGATGGGTAGCGTGGTGCGCGTGCTGACAACATTTTGCACGGCTTGCAACCCATTAATGAGCTGGTCTTTGGCGATGGTGAATTTCATGCGCGCTTACTAGTACAGAGTATCTTTCAAGAACTCCGTATTATTAAGGGGTGTGAATAAGGAAAATAACGTACATTGTCAAGGTTCTGACAGGCACTTACACAAGATATTGCGGTCTGAATAACCAAGGCCCACCAAGGCTGGCATCTCCCAAAAGTCCAAGTTATTCGTATTGTTCGCAATTCATTAACAGGTTTTTGGAACGATTCTCAGGCACGTATTCGCATCACGACCACGGGAAAACGGTCGCAGACATAGGCAACTTGCTCCGCAGTAGAATCCCGGCCTAGGGAAAACCGGACCAGTGCATTAGCTTGATTCGGCTCTACACCCATAGCCGTCATGACATGGGAAGGTTCCAAAGAACCTGCCGAACACGCGGAACCACTCGAAGCACAGATACCTTCTAGGTCTAAACCGGCCATAAGAGAGATGCCATCACATCCTTCAACGGTAACGGAGATAGTATTTGCCAACCTCTGGGTGTAAGAACCGCGAAAATGAACTCCCGGAACCGTAAGACAGCCTGTGAGTAGCTGTTCGGTAAGAGGTTTTAGGTGATTCGGGTTAAAAACCGGTTTCTGAGCGTTCTGGGCGAAGGCTTCTACCAATCCAGCTATGGCAACCATGTTCTCCGTTCCAGCGCGCCGTTCATTCTCATGGCCGCCTCCGAAGAGGATAGGGTCAGGCAGCAAAGGTGATTGGATATAGAGTGCGCCCGAACCTTTCGGACCGTGAAACTTATGGGCGCAAACGGAGACTAGGTTGGCATTGAACTGCCGGATGTCCGTAAAGGGCTCTTTGCCGATCCATTGCGCGGCATCCGTATGGAAGAGGACGCCGTGTTCCTGACAGATGCTTCCCAGCTCAGCAACGGGCTGAATGGTCCCGGTCTCGTTATTCGCGGCCATCAGGCTGGCGAACACGGTGTCTGGACGGATGGCGTTGACCAAGTCATCCGGCGAGATGCGGCCGGTGCTATCTACCGGTAGATAGGTGACCTCGAAACCCTCTTTCTTCTGCAGATATTGAAAGCAGTGCAGCGCGGCATGGTGCTCGATGGAAGACGTGATGAGGTGGCGGCCTTTGCTCTTCAGCATCCGCGTGACACCGAAGATCGCGAGGTTATTGCTTTCAGTACCGCCGCTGGTGAAGACGACTTCGCTGGGTTTCGATTTCCAGAGATGCGCCAGGCGGTCGCGCTGTTCGTCCAAGTGTGCCCGGGCGCGTACGCCGATCTGATGCACGCTGGAGGGGTTGCCGAAGATCTCATCGAGATACGGCAACATCGCGGCTTTCACCGCCGAATCAAGCGGAGTGGTGGCATTGTAATCAAAATAGACCGGCAGCACATCTCTGAAGTAGGCTAAAACAGGGACAAAGACAATGAGGTGTGAAATAATTATTAATAGCAAGGAAGGCTCTGCAGCCGGGCAAACTTATTGTCGCTAAACGCATGCTTTGAAGGGATGTGGGACTTGGTCATAGATGGGACAAAATCAATCCTAACAAGGTTTCGCAGGGTCTGGGAGAGATTCTTCAGGAGATAGTATTAAGTATTCTTCCTGAGACATGTCCTGAAAAAGCACGGAAAAACTAAGGCCAAATGGCTGCTAAAAGGCGTGGATTTCAGGCCGAAACACCCTCTTTCCATTAAGGCTGTAATAGTTCGTTGAAAAAATTGTCGGAACACAATTTAGAGTCGATATTCAGGATGATACGTGCAGCAAAGGCTGGCTTCATACCAGCATGATGCGACCGTTTATGTGCAAACATAATTTCTCCACTCCGCCCGGAATCCGATGGTCTGCAGCGACTTTGTTGCTATTCGTGTTCTGCCTCAGTGCGGGGGCGCAACCATCTCTTGCCGCTGAAGGCAACCCCAAAGGCAAGGGAAAGTCTAAACCCAAGGTGAGCGAGAGGCCTCAAGTCATCGGCGCAATATCCTCAACAACAAAACCCCTACGCCCCAGCCAAGCGGGCGGCGGTACCGAGACCTCTCAACTGGTGGCCCAGTTCCAATCTGCCCGGAATGACTATCTAGAAGCGCAAAAAGAATTGAAGATCGCCAAAGGGACCGAGCTGAACGAAGAACAACGCGCTGTATTGCGTGAAAAATCCAAAGACGCCCTGAACAGGTGGCGCGAAGATCACCGGCAATTTACTGAAGAGCAGCAAGAGCGGTTGAAGACGATCAAGGCCGAGTTGCAAACAGACCTCGCGCAACGCGTGGATAGTGTGAGAGAAGACACCACCGGCGGTCGTGGTCGTTGATCTGTCCTGATTCAGGACTGCGCGCAGCCCGTGCCACATGGCCGGAGAGGTCCCCAGCGGATTTTTTCTGATCCACGCCATTTGCGCAGCCAAATGGCCATTGTAAGGAGGGGCGACGGTTTATTATCTAACCCCGTCAATTTCTTTGCAATCATGGAGACGGTTTCGGAAAAAATCCGTGTTTTGGTGGCAGATGACCAGCCTATGGTCCGTGTGGGACTTAGAGCCATGCTGGCTTTATTCCCGAAGCTCGATCTCGTCGGCGATGCTTCCAGTGGTAAGGAAGCGGTTTTACAAGCAACCCGTTTACACCCGGATATCGTCCTGCTGGATGTGCAGATGCCTGATGGACCTGCGTTTGAAGCCTGTCGCAGCATAGTAGCACTGAACAAAGGGATCCGGGTGATATTCCTCACTTCCTTTGCGGATGATGACGTGGTTTTCGAGGCCATTTCTGCGGGCGCTGCCGGGTTTCTGCTAAAAGACTCTTCCGGTGATGATGTCGTGCATGCCATCAACCAGGTCATGACCGGAGGTTCTGTGGTGGCGCCATCCATCACGCATCACCTGATAATGCGAATCAAAAGAGGAGCCGAAAAAGCGCCAGCCGCAGGATTCGATGCACTTACTTTTCAGGAAAAACGGGTACTAGTGCTGGTGTCCCAAGGAAAGACGAACAAGGAAATCGGTGCCGAAATGTCCCTTAGTCCTAAAACAGTAAATAATTATTTGAGCAGCCTGCTGGACAAATTGGCCCTAAAAAGGCGCTCACAAGCCGCTGCCTTCTACGCCCGGAGCGTTCATGACGCCACCAACAAGGCCCTACGCGAGTAGAGTCCATTTTTGTGCTTCAATGGCTCTGGTGAACCATTGGAGAACACCTAGGCTGGAATCGTGGGAACGTGAGTCATCTGGATGCCTGTTTCGGGATGAAGCGGGAGATGGTCGCGCTTCCTCAAAGTCTCATCATGAACCTCAGTTCGCTAGCCAGACAATGCCGTGTTGCCCGTGCTCAGGCGTTCACGCTGATTGAAGTCATGATTTCCATGACTGTAGTGGTCATGATGTTTGTCAGCCTGTATGCAGGCATCACGCAAGGTCTCGCTGTGATATCCAGCGCGCGGGAAAACATGCGGGCCACGCAGATCATTATCGAAAAGATCGAGCTGCTGCGCCTGTATTCGTGGGATGAGATCACCACACCAGGCTACATTCCTATGGCTTTTGCCGAGCGGTTGATGCCCAGTTCCATCACCAATGCCTCCTCCGTCGCAGCAAATGTGGATGCCCTCTCCACGCCAGGCGGTGAGGGCACTATATTCGTTGGCACCATCGAGCTTGCCACGCCTTCTATAGCCGCTGGTTACAACGACAACTTGCGGCTCGCCACCCTGACTGTGGCCTGGACAAACGGCAATATCCGGCGCTCGCGCACGATGCAAACCTTGGTGGCCCAACAGGGCCTGCACGATTATGTGTATTAACCGTCATCGCAAGGTCCGGGGCATGACGCTGGTCGAGATGATGGTGGCCATCGGCATCGGCGGCATCGTGCTCGCCGCCTTCGCCTCCCTCAGTTTTTACACCGCGCGGAGTCTGGCCGCCATGAGCAATTATGCAGACTTGGACAGACAGAGCCGCAATGCTCTTGACCAGATGACGCTGAAAATCCGTTCTGCGGAAAGGTTGACCTCTTTCAGCACTAATGAAGTGTTGTTTCTCTACCAAGGTGAAACCCTCAAATACACCTTTAACCCATCCGCCAAAACGCTGAGCGAAACTTCCGGAACGCAAACCAGAGTCCTGTTGGAGGATTGCGATCAGCTTCAGTTCAGCATGTTCCAACGGAACGTCATCAGCAACTCCTTCACCCAGGTGCCTACGCCCACAAGTGATGAAGCGAAATCCATCATCGTCACTTGGACCTGTTCCCGTTCACTGCTCGGCAATCTGATCAATTCTGAAAGCGTTCAGTCGGCGCGCATCGTCATCCGTAACAATCCTTAGGGCCTATGAAAATGAGAATTTCATCCCGAGCCGGAGAGCAGGGCAGCATGCTGATCATCACAGTAGTGATTTCGGCCATCATCGGGCTGACACTGGCCGCCTACCTCTCCATGGTACAGTCCCAGCATTTGAGCGTCATGCGGTCACAATCTTGGAATGCCGCCATCCCTGCTTGCGAGGCGGGCATCGAAGAGGCGCTTGCCCACCTCAACAGCATCGGCAACGGGGACCGCGCCACCAATGGCTGGACGCTAAGCGATGGCGTTTACGTCAAATCCGGATCTCTTCAGCATGCTGAATACGATGTCAGCATCAGTCCTGCAGACTCGCCGGTGGTCATCAGTTATGGATATGTCCCTGCCCCTTTGGGCAAAGGTGAAGTCGTGCGCGCTGTGCGGGTGGTGACCTCCCGGCAGAGCACTGGAATGAAGGGACTTGTGGCCAAAGGTGCGATCGTCCTCGGTCCAGGCAGCATCGTGGACAGCTACGATTCACGTGTGACGTTGGTTTACAACCCGTCTACAGCGAAATCGAATGCGTTTGTCGGAGCCGTGAACGGCAGCATTTCCGGTGGCCAGATGATCAAAGGCGATGTAGCCACCGGCCCGGGTTATACGATCACTTCCCCGCATACCGGCGATGCCTCCAGTGACTTGAGCATGTCTTTCCCTCCGGTGACGGCGCCATTCTCCGGCGGATTTTCACCACCTGCCAGTGTGACGGTCACCGTTACGAACTTCTCCGTCAACAACACAACGGTGACCACCAACCTGTTTCCCAGTCCACTCCCGGCGAGCGGTGTGATCACAAACGTGGTCGTAAAAACGAATACATCTGCCCCAGCGACGGGCAGTTATTCGGCCATGACTGTCAGTGTGACGGAAACCGTCTGGCCCGGATCCTCTGTGGGAACGGTCGTCACCAACACGACTTCGATCAGCAGTGCCAAATACGCTCCGCCCGATGGCACTTACATTCCCCCGTATGTTTACGGCGGCTCTCCCAAACGGTATAGTTATCTGCGCATCGACAGCTACACCTATTCCACCAGCCGTTACGTCTACGCGGTCACCAATTTTATCTATTCGACCTCCAGCACCAATGCTGTGACCACCACCACCGAGCAATATGCCTACGTCCTGGACTCCGATAATTATAAGACGACCTTGATCAGCCTCAGCGGCACCCAGCCGCGAACCGCAGAAATGCTCGTACGCGGTGATGCGGTACTGTGGGTTACAGAAGGACTGGTCATGACGGGTAATGCACGCATCACGATCCTGCCCGGAGCGAGCCTAAAAATCTATGTCGGTGATGGCGAAGGTTCATCTGCAGAGATCAAGATAGCAGGCAACGGCGTGCTGAATATGCCCGGAGATACGGAGAAAATGTCGATCTTTGGCATGTCAGACAACACCGTTGTGAAGATCGCTGGTAACGGAACATATGTCGGGACAGTCTATGCGCCCAGCGCGGAATTGCAGGGCAAAGGCAGCGGCAGCGATGTGGATGATTTCCAAGGCGCAGCGATCGTGGCCAATGTCTCCTATAATGGCCATTTCAACTTCCACTATGACGAGAAACTGGGTGATAACGGGGGAATGATGCAGTGGAAAATCAATTCTTGGACGGAGTTTTGATTACCAGACCCCTCCCTGACCCGGCCGCAGAAGAAGGGGCTTGCGCGACCGCCGCCGTTCATCTCTCCGTTCCCCGTTCCGCGTGCCCTTTTTCCGCGACCGGTGGCACATAGATGCGGAGTGAATACGGATTTTTAACACCCACCCACCCCTGCTCCCGGCACCACTGATCCAAAGTAGAGTCACTCCAATACCCGGTGTCGTACAATCCGGAAAGGACCGCTGCCGGCGGTTCTTTTCTCAAAAGATCCGCCAAAGCTTGCGGGCCCAGAAAGTGTGAGCGGTGACGCAAATGCTCCGGCAAACGATCTGCGATGACATAGGTGAATGGCGCATAGGCCAGGTCTGCATAAGGCGTCCAGAGACCGGATTCGATCGCCATAAGTTGTTGCAAACAAAGTAAGCGTCCTCCTGCGGGGCCAGCGCCTGGCGTTTTTGCGGCCAGTTCCCGGGCGATCTGGGGCAGGCTCACTGCCACCCATTGCGAGCGGTTACTCAGCTTGACCAAATTCTCCTTCAGGAACGGTGCCACCCCGTAAAGTGAACACGCCGTCATCAAGGAGGAGAGCAGCAACGCTGTTCGGGATTGTAACGCCGTCATGCCTGCCAGCAATACGCCCGCTAGCAATACGCCAAACGCTATCGGCATGCCGAGATATTGGTACCACATGGGCGTGGGAGCAAACGCTGCTGGCCAGGCACAGAGAAAAGTGCCCGCGGCGATCAATACGGCGCTCGATAGCAAATGCAGCTGTCGCCCGGATTTTATATATACGCTTATCGCGACGAACAAGGTGATCAGCAACGCGAGGTTCGCCGGCTCGGCCAGCACCGATTGTGTGAAGCCTGATTTCTCCGCCAAGGTCAGGCGCAATCCCGGTTCGATATTATTCGCCCGGTAACGCGCCGCAGTTTCCACCCACCATGCTGTGGTATGGTGATGCGCACCCAGATTGTTCAACATGAAAAGCTCGGGATCGCGAAACCAGAAAGGCAACACCGGCAGCAGCCCGACCACGAAACCGATGATGTAAGGCACGGCCAGCTTTTTGATCACCATGGGAAAGCCTCCCTCACGTCTCACACACAGCAAGGCTACTCCGGCACCGAACGCGGCCAGCAGATAGTAAAGCTTGGTCCCGACAGCCAAAGCCATGAGCAACCCGGCTATGCCGGGCCAGATTGGCGTCCTTTGGCTGCAAGACAAGCCCACCACTGCTGCCCAACACCCTGCCAGTGAGAACGCGATGGGCATGATGTAGTTCGACGCCTCCATGGCACAGCGCACCACTGTGATATTCAGCACAAAACTCGCAGTGACGGCCAGAGTCAACCACCAGCGCCTGCTCAGATGATGCACCAGTCCTGCCAATGAAACCGCAGCCATCACCAGAAAAAAGAAGCTCGTGATTTTCCCGGCCAGCAGATGGTTATCCGGCTGGAATATCTTGAAAACAGCTGCATAGATCATCGGGCTGTACGGCATCTGCCAAAATGCAAAGTCCACATACAGACGGTGATCATGCACCATCAACCAGCCCGCCGTCAGATAAAGGCTTTCGTTGTGATCATAAGAATTGACGATCAAAGAGAAGGCATTGGCCAAGCCCAGCAATGTCATTCCCAGAAAGATCAGCAACAAAGTCATCTCCAGATTACGCGAAAGAGCAGCCGGTGTGGCGGCTTCGGTTGGGCGATCAGTATCTTGGCTGGCTGACATGCTGCCCTTTTAAGTCGCCACCGCTCATTAGAAAAGGAATTCCGTTCCATCCATTACTGTGTCCCCGCATCTTTACATCAGGAAATGTGGCCTGAATCCCTTCAGCAAATCATTCACTCTCTTGGATAGATAGTCTTCCCAAGGCAGTAAAAGTGCCTCGCAATCCTGATGATAATATCCCTTCCGGATATGGGCCCGATGCCCATCCAAGATCATCTGTTTCTGCGTCAGCAAAGAAAGCGCATCACCTGTCAGCGCACCGGCGCGGCCAAACGGATTAGTCCAAAACCACAACCACTCAAACGAGGCAAGGTCATGCGTCCGCTCAGGGAAACTACGCTTTGGATCATTGGCGCGTGACCAATATTGCTGAGCTTCCTGCCGGATATTCGGCACCCAGCGATTGTCCGGATGTTCAATGAGGTGAACGTCTTTACTATAATGCAATCGGCGCAACCAGAACGGTCCATCTCGACGGGCGCGGAACTGGGGCTGATGATGGCGTCCCCAGACTGGCATCACGGGAAAGGGTTTATGCGGACCGTACGGTAGCGCAGGAAACGGTTTGAGTTTCTCATCCCACACCCGTTCTCCATTCGGAGATTCCTCCACCTGTTCACACCATGAAAAGAAACGGGCGGTGCGTGGCATTTGCCGAATGGCAAAGCTGGAACAATGCCCTTCCGCTACACCCGTGTAACGCTCTCGCCATAACTCCCGATCGCCCGCGAGCATCTGCTTGGCGAACTGTGTGTGATACTTCTGCGCGAGTTCGAGACGCCGCCGAAAGAGTTGAAAGGCCAGCACTTTGCAATGACCCGGACTGTTATCGCCGCCCTTGCGCGCTACCGTTTCATCCAGCCATGCACCGAAGATGTGCTGAAACTCACGCCCCATCTCGTCGTAAGGCTCCTCTGCGATGATCGGCGCAAAGGTCTTCGGCAGTTTCATGGCCTTCATTTCATGACGGAAGGGCGCGGAATTGTCGATGCTGTGAATCCACCACCTTGACGAAAACTGTTCAGCCACAACTGAAAACAACATTTCACCATCATCCCTGAATGCCCGTGAATTTTCCCTTGTTGGAAGCCGTCAGGCATTTTTAACTTAGTCACATCACGTGACAGCCCTTAGCCTATTGTAACATGCCTATGTCTTCACCATCGCTGAACCGCCGCCAATTCGTGAAACAAACCGCCGCGCTCGGTGCCATCGCTGTGGCCACGCCGAATCTCTTGCTGGGCCAGGCCAAAGGTGCCAATGCCCGTGTGCGCGTTGGCATCATGGGCTTGGGCCGCGGTCGTGCCCACATTGCTGGCTACTTGGGCGTGCCGAATGTAGAGATCGCTTACCTCTGCGATGTAGACTCCGCCAAGCTGGCTGCCGTGGCGAAGGACTTGGAGAAATTTCAATCGAGCAAGCCCAAGACGGTCACCGATTTCCGCGAGATTCTGAACGATCCGGAGATTGATGCCATTTCCATCGCCGCACCGAATTATTGGCACACACCCGCCGCCATCCTCGCGTGCAAGGCAGGCAAGCATGTGTATGTGGAAAAACCCGGCAGCCACAATGCGCATGAGGCCGGACTCATCGTCGCAGCTGCGCGTAAGTACAATCGCAATGTGCAGATGGGCAACCAGCGGCGCAGTTATCCGGCGATGATTGAAGCCATCGCCAAGCTACGCGAAGGGGCTATCGGCAAGATCTATAATTCGCGTTCGTACTACACGAACAGCCGCGAGAGCATCAAAAAGGGCACGCCAGAGAAACCGCCGGAAACGTTGAATTATGAGCTCTGGCAAGGCCCGACCCCGGAGCGGCCTTACCAGAAGAACCTCACACCGTACAACTGGCATTGGGTCTGGCACTACGGCGGTGGCGAGATGGCGAACAATGGTCCGCACATGCTGGACATCGTTCGCTGGGGCCTCGGCGTGGATCACCCGAAGAGCGTGGTCTTCAACGGCGGCCGCTATCATTTCGATGACGACCAGGAAACGCCCGATACCGGAGTGGCCGTCTATGACTTCGGTCATTGCGGTGCCACGCTCGAGATATCGAGCTGCCATGCGCGCAAACCAACACCGCCACCATTCTGCGAGTTTTATGGCGATGGCGGCATGATGACCGTTTCCAGCTCGGGTTACATCATCTTCGATAACAACGGCAAAGAGGTGGCCAAGAATCCGGGCAAAGCGAGTGACATCCCGCACTTCACGAACTTCATCAATTCCATCCGTCTCGGCGAACGCCTGAACTCGGAGATCGAGGAAGCGCAAAAGAGCTCCATGCTGTGCCACTTGGCGAACATCGCCTATCGCAGCGGCAAGGTCGTCCAGTTCGATGGAAAGAAGATCACCAATCCGGAAGGCACCGAGAAATTCTGGGGTCGCACCTATCGCCCCGGCTGGGAGCCGACGGTATAAGCGAACACAAACGGTTTGAGCATTTGCGGCGGCCTTGCCTTGCGCGGAGCCGCCGCAATGTTATTTTTCCGACAGTGAACCAGTCCGCTGATCCCAAACAAAGCACACGTCAGCGCGCCCGTTATTTTCTCGCTGTATTCTTTTTCATCGCCGGGCTGAATCACTTCCTAAATCCCCGACCTTATCTCGCGATGATGCCCGAGTCTCTGCCTGCACATGAAGCATTGAACATTATCAGTGGGCTGGCAGAGATGATGGGAGCTATCGGTGTGCTCATCCCTTCCGTGCGCCGCCTCACCGGCTGGTGCCTTATCGTACTGCTGGTGGTCATTTTCCCGGCGAACATCAACGTCGCCTTGAACGGCTGGGAAGGTGTCTCCATTCCGCAATGGGCGCTGTGGGCACGGTTGCCTCTGCAGTTTGCGCTGATTTACTGGGTCTACTTCGCGTGTTTGTTGCCGAAGCAGATGTCAGGAAAGCATTGAATCTCTTTGAATTTCCTTTCAGATAGGCGCTTCAAATCTCATGCCTATGCGCCTTGTCACCGGACTCTTTGCTGTCGCCCTACTCGCTCGAAGTGCCTTTGCAGATTCTGACTGGCCGAAGTTTCTAGGCCAAGGCCAACCAGGTCATGCGCAGGGTAAGAATATTCCCATAGAGTTCGGTGAAGATAAAAACGTGCGCTGGAAAGTGGCGATTCCGGGTGAAGGCTGGTCCTCCCCCATGGTCTTGGGAAAACAGATCTGGATGGCTACGGCCACGGATGAAGGGAAATCTCTCCGCGCCATCTGCGTGGAACGTGAGAGCGGAAAGCTGCTGCATAATATCGAACTTTTTCAGGTAGCTGCCCCTGCCCCTAAACACGCGCTGAATAGCCACGCGTCACCCACACCTGCATTGGAAGAAGGCCGCGCTTATTTCGCCTTTGGCATGTATGGGGCCGCATGTGTTGATACCAAGACTGGCAAGATTCTCTGGAAGAATGCACGGCTCCCACACGATCACGGCGGCAATGGTCCGGGCAGTTCACCGATTCTGTACAAGAACCTGTTCATCCTGAATTGCGACGGCACAGAGCTTCGCTACGTCGTGGCGTTGGACAAAAACACCGGCAAGCAGGTGTGGAAGACGGATCGCTCGAACGACATGAGTACGGCGCATCCGCAGAAGCGCAAAGCCTACGCCACGCCCGCGATCATAAACGTGAACGGCCAGGACCAGCTCGTGAGCCCCGGTGGCTTCCGCCTCAGCAGCTACGAACCGCTCACCGGCAAAGAGATATGGTGGTCCGATGTCCCCGGCTACTCCAACGTGCAACCGCCCGTTTATGAAAACGGCCTCATCTACGTCTCCTCCTGTTTTGACAAAGCTCAACTCTGGGTCATCAAGCCCGATGGCAAAGGCGACGTGACCACCTCGCACCTCGCCTGGAAATACCTAAAAGGCGTGCCGAGCAAACCCACACCCATCGTCATCGGCAAAGAACTCTACCTCGTCTCCGATGATGGCATCGTCACCTGCCTCGATGCGATCGCTGGCACGGAGATCTGGAAAGAACGCATCGGCGGTGCCTACTCCGCCACGCCCCTCCATGTCGATGGCCGCCTCTACCTCTTCAGTCACGCGGGCGACATCACCGTCCTCCAACCCGGCCGCGAATTGAAGATTCTCGCCAAGAGCAAGCTCGGTGACGGCTTCATGTCTTCCCCCGCCGTGGTGGATGATGCGCTGATCCTCCGTAGCAAAACGCATCTGTATCGGATACAGAAGTGATGGAGCGTGCCTTGGCCCAAAAGGGCCAAAAGATTCCAGCCCAGGGCAGCGTCTGTCTTTTACGCTGCCCTGGGATAAAAGCATTGCAAAACCGTGCCCTGAAAGGGCACAAGAACCTCCATGCCACAATCGCTCGCCAAGATTTACATCCATCTGATTTTCTCCACCAAAAATCGCGAGCGAATGATTTCCGACTCAATTCGTAAAGAACTACACGAATATATGGGCGGCATCTTGAACGGACATGGATGTATACCCGTGGAGATCAATTCCGAACCTGATCACGCCCACATCTTATTCCTTATGACCCGCACCGAAACATTGAGCGAGGTAGTCGGCCAGTTGAAGAAAAGTTCGAACGATTGGCTAAAAAGAACTTCATCCGAATATGCTCAATTTTACTGGCAAGGCGGCTACGCAGCATTCTCTGTCAGCAAATCGCAAGTTGAAGAAGTGCGTCAGTATATCAGGAATCAAAGAGAACATAATCAGGTGAAATCTTTTCAGGATGAATTGCGGGCGTTCTTCAAAGCATACGAAATGGAATATGATGAACGCTATGTCTGGGAGTGATGCTTCTGGCGGCCCTTCAGGCCGCTATTATTAGTTAGCCACCGATTACCCAAGGCAGCCAAGCTGCCTTGGGCTGGAATCTGTTGGCCCTTTGGGCCAAATATCAAAACAACACATTCTGGATAAACGCCTCCAACGGCTCTGCCCTTGGCAATCCTTTCCTCACCACCACCGCCAGTTCCCGCTCAAACATCGGCTTGATCAGAATGCGACGGACTGCACGGCGTTTCTCATACAGAGGCAAGACACGGTGCGGCACCAGACTTACGCCCAACCCTAACGAGACGAGATTCACTATCGTATCAAAGCTGTCTAACTCCATCGCAGGCTCCAGCGGCCAGTTCTGTTTCTCCAGCCAGAGATTTAGCAGCCGGCCTGTGTTTCCATTCGGATCCAGCATCAACCACCGCTGGCCTTGCAGTAACTTCTTGGCCTCACGTAATGTGAGATGCTTCCCCGCCTTCGTCATCGAAAAACCCGGTGGTGTGATCAACGTGAACTCATCGATAAAACGATGCGTTATCTCTAACCCGCGCGGCAACCGTCTTGGCGGACACAATAATCCCGCATCCAATGTCCTTGCTTCTAGCGCAGCAATGATCTCGTTGCTCGACTGCTGGGTAACGTGCAACTGCACGTTCGGAAACTTCCGTTGAAACGAAAAGAAATAACCCGGCAGATATGCCAGCCCGATGCTGCGTGCCACCCCGATGCGCAAGGTCTGTGGCACCAATTGAAACGCCTGCTGCAATTCATGCACCAGACTCTCCGTGGAATGCATGATCTCTCGCGACCGTTTCCACAACAATTCTCCCGCTGCCGTGAGATGCACGCGTCGCGTCGTCCGCTCGAAGAGTGCCACGCCCAACTGCTCCTCCATCCCCCGGATCTGTCGTGTGACTGCACTCTGCGTCAACCCCGCCTTCTGCGCTGCCTGCGTGAAACTCCCCGTTTCCGCCACGAGCTGGAACAGGCTCAAATCGTAGAGATCGAAAGGATGCTGATTCAGATATTCATGCATTTATAACATCAATCTAATCATATTAATGAATTATGAGCAAATGAATGCTGCTGGCAGGATAGGGACATGAAAACCGGCTGGATGTCAGCCGGTCATAAAACAAAAAAGAAAGAAAACCTATGGCTTCACCAGAACTGCGGTTGCCGGAGAATGCACCCGGACCATTCTATGTAACAAGCGAGTGCATCGACTGCGACTTGTGTCGTGAAGTGGCTCCGTCGATTTATCGGCGCAACGAAGAAGTAGGCACCACCGTCGTTTATCATCAACCTGTGAATGCCGAAGAACGCGCCTTGGCTATCGAAGGCATGGACGGCTGCCCCGTCGAAGCCATCGGTTGTACCGAACCGATCACTCAACCTGCTTGATTGAGGCTCACATCCCTAGCAGCAGCTTGTAGATTACACCCATCATCCCCGCACCCAGCACCACGGGGATGATGTCCCATTTCCACTTCACCATCCCCACGAACGTCACGAGGCTTACCACCACCGCAAACCAATCCACCGTTTGCGGCGCAGGAAAAAGCACGTGCAATCCCAGCCACACGGCGAGATTCAGGATCACACCGACCACAGCGGCTGTTACGGCGGAGAGAGATGCGGTGAGGCTATCCTTGCCACGTAATTGCTCGATGTGCGGCGCACCAAGAAAGATCCAAAGGAAGCACGGCAGGAATGTCACCCATGTGGTGATGAAAGCGCCCAGTGTTGCTCCCATCATAGGTGATAATGTTCCCGGTTGATTCCAACCGCCGAGAAACCCGACGAACTGCAGCACCATGATCAGCGGTCCCGGGGTCGTCTCAGCGAGGCCCAATCCATCCAGCATCTGCCCCGCCGTGAGCCATTGGTAATTTTCCACCGCCTGCTGCGAGACATACGGCAGCACCGCATAAGCACCACCGAAGGTGACCATCGCAGCTTTGCTGAAGAAGAGCCCTTGTTTCACCAGAGTGTGATCCCAGCCCAAGCTCACACCGAGCAGCAACACCGGTGTCCACCACAGCGCGAGACAAACCGCGCAAACCTTGAGCGCCCGCGCGAGTGAAGGTTTCGCGTGGTCAGGTGTGGAAGATTCATCACTGATAAGCGCGGTCTTTCCGTCCTTCTTGCTGGCATGCCCCTTCAAGATTAGAAACTTATCCCGCCAATATTTCCCACCGAAGTAACCCACAGTCGCCGCTCCCGCGATGATGACCGGAAACGGCACATGCAGAAAAAAGATGCCGATGAACGCCACCGTCGCCAGCGCCCACATGACATTATTCTTCAACACCTTCTGCCCGATGCGGATGACCGCCGCCATCACGATCGCCAGCACCGCCGGTTTCAGTCCGTAAAAAATCGCCTCGATCCACGGCACTTTTCCGTACTGCACATAAACAAAACTCAACGCCCATAAGATGAACATGGACGGCAGCACAAACAGCGCCCCCGCCACGATGCCACCCCAGGTGCGATGCAACAGCCAGCCAATGTAAGTAGCAAGCTGCTGCGCCTCCGGCCCCGGCAGCAGCATGCAATAATTCAACGCGTGCAGGAACCGGCTATCGCTGATCCAGCGCCGCTTCTCCACCAGCTCAGTGTGCATGATGGCGATTTGTCCCGTAGGCCCGCCGAAACTGATGAAGCCGAGCTTGAGCCAAAACCGGAACGCCTCTGCAAAAGTCGGCGGCCGTGGCGGCTCACTGAGTACCACCTTCGTTTCATTGCCGCTGTTATCCACGTTGCTCATCTATCAGTTCGGAGGAATCTGGTTGTGAATCGATCTTCTGACAACGGGGAATATGGTCCAGAGTCGATTCGTCACACATCTGTAACTAAAAAACTGCTAACGCCTCCACTCTTAGTGAAGAGTCAAACTCAAGCGATCAGCCTGCTGCCTAAGCACAATACTTAAAGAGTTGGGCATCCGCTATGAAATGCCGGATAAGATCGTATCGAGCGGTTCACTTCTCGAAGCTCGTGACGAACATCCAGAGAGACACGCAAGTAAGCCCAGTCAAAGGAATCAATAGAAAACCAGAAATTGCCAGCGCGCAGGTCGCTACGGTTTTATTGTCGCCAGTCTTACGTGCGCGCCAGGCAAAAAAGAGACACCAAGGAGCGCTTAAAAAGAAAAGCGCCGTCACCAAAATGCTCACAACAATTTGGAGATGATTTTTCCATTCGCCTAAAGCCGCTAGGCCGATAAGTGCGATACCCGGAATAAGCGTGAGCATCAAGGCAGAGGAAGCCGAGGCTGGCTTGTATCGGCTGCGCCAACCAAGAATAGCGCCAACGCTAACTAGCAATATTGGCATACAGAGAAACAGACGGAAAAGGGCAATTTTGGTTTCTGGCTCCATCGTTACAACAATCGGGATTGCCCGCTGTTAATCGCCTTCAAGCCCAACCGTCGATAGCCCAATTCTGTGACGATGCGCCCTTGCGGCGTGCGATTCAGGTAGCCTTCCATGATGAGGTAAGGCTCGTACACTTCTTCGAGCGTATCCGCTTCTTCGCCCACCGCCACTGCGAGAGAATTCACACCCACCGGACCGCCGCTGAACTTCACCACGATGGTTTCGAGGATGCGCTTGTCCATCTCATCGAGCCCATGCTCATCGATCTCCAGCATGGCGAGAGCACGATGGGCGATGTCTTGAGTGATGCGGCCATCGCCTTTCACCTGTGCGTAATCCCGCACACGCCGCAATAAGTTACCCGCGATACGTGGTGTGCCACGACTGCGACGCGCGATCTCCAAGGCCCCGGTATCTTCGATCGCGATGTTCAACAGGTTCGCCGCACGCACGACGATCTTCTGAAGCTGATCGGCATTGTAGTAATCAAGGCGTTCCTTGATACCAAAGCGCGTGAGCAAAGGTGACGTGAGCAAGCCGCTGCGGGTGGTGGCACCGATCAAGGTGAAGCGTGGCAGGTTCAGACGCACACTGCGGGCGTTGGGGCCTTGGTCGATGATGATATCGAGTTTGAAATCCTCCATCGCCGGATAGAGATATTCCTCGATGGTCTTTTGCAGGCGATGAATCTCATCGATGAACAGCACGTCGCCTTCTTCGAGATTCGTGAGCAGACCAGCGAGATCGGCAGCCTTTTCGATCGTCGGGCCACTCGTCGCCTTCAAGCTCGTGCCCATCGCCTTGGCGATGATGTTCGCGAGCGTGGTCTTGCCGAGGCCCGGAGGCCCGCTGAGGAGGATGTGGTCGATGGCTTCGCCCCGTTGCTTGGCGGCAGTGACACCGATCTCCAGACGCTCCTTCACCTTGGCTTGGCCGGTGAAATCGGAAAAAAGCGAAGGCCGCAACGTCATCTCCAACGCTGCGTCCGGCTTGGTCAATACATCCGAAATCATCCGTTCAGCCATGTCGCGAAGAATGGGGAAGGGTGCGTGAGCGGGCAAGTCCTAAGCGCGTCGAATCACTCGCTTATCCCGTGCCAAGAGCCATGCTTGCGGATGATGCTCGAAGCCGATGTGAGGGTAGTAACTGACCGCTGCGGGAGCCGAGAGCAATATGAGCGAGCAGCGAGGACCGAGCTTGCTCTGCGTGAGAGCGATCAATTCACGACCGATGCCTTGTTTCTGATACGTTTCATCCACTGCCAAGTCCGAGAGGTAACAGCAGTAGTGAAAATCGGTGACGGAGCGTGCGATACCTACAAGCTTGTCGCCATCCCAGCACGTTGCGGTGAGGTCGGTGTGGTCCAGCATCCCTTGCAGACAGGCATCGTCGCTGAGCGGGCGGCGAACACCGAGCGCGCAACGGCTCAAAACATCGCGGAACTGTTCGAGAGAGATTTTAGCGTCCGTGGAATAGCTCAGCATGGATGGAGCGTAATGAGGGTTGATGATGCATTCAATGCTTTGACGTGAGTGAATGATTGAGGAATGCTGTGCGTCACTGATCACCCGGAGCATCGCATGAAAATCATCGCCTGTTTGATCCTGAGTTTTTCACTGGCTATCACGGCTTTTTCTTCTGATTACCAAGCTGGTGTGGGCCGGGCGGACATCACGCCGAAGGAACCGATCTGGCTCGCGGGTTATGCGAGTCGAAACAAACCATCCGAGGGCATCGACCAGAAACTGAACGTGAAGGCGCTAGCGTTGAAAGATGCTGCAGGAGCGCTCACGGTCATCGTCTGTGCGGATACGATCGGGACAGCGCGGGAATTCACCGACAGAATCGCAGGACGTTTGGCGGAGAAGCATAAGCTTCCGCGCGAACGGTTTCTTTTCGCCGCCTCGCACAGCCACAACACACCGGTGATCTACGGCAACTTGAAAGATATGTATGGGCTGGAAGGTGAGAATCTGGCCGTAGTGAAGCGTTACACGCAGTTCTTTGAGGATCAGGCCGTGGCTGCAGCAGAACAGGCGTTGAATTCTTTGGAGCCAGTAAAGCTGAAATACGCGGAAGGGAATGCGGGGTTCGCGGGGAATCGCCGTGAGTTTGGTCCGGCGGGGGTTAAGTTCGGCATCAACGCGACCGGTGCGGTGGAACATTCGGTGCCGGTGCTGCGAATTGAAAAGCCGGACGGCTCGCTGAAATCCATTTTGCTCGGTTATGCCTGCCATTGCACGACGCCGGGGCAGGAATACAAAGTCTCGGGCGATTGGGCGGGCTATGCGCAGGAATATCTGGAGCTGACATATCCCGGCGCGAGCGCGCTGTTCATCACCGGTTGCGGTGCAGATGCGAATCCAAATCCGCGTGGGTCATTTCACTACGCACGCCAGCATGGACTGGCCTTGGCCGGTTCTGTTGCCCGTGTGCTCAATGAACCGATGAAGGAAGTGAAAGGGAACATCACCGCCAAGCTGACGAATGTGGATCTGCCCATCGGCACGCCTCCGGGCAAGGCTTACTACGAAGTGATGCTCACGAACAAAGCGCCTGCCGTTCAACGCTATGCGCAGCGGCACATTGGGATGATGGAGCGCAACGAGCCGTTCATGAAATCGTATCCATGTCCGGTGCAAGTGTTCCGCTTCGGCAACGATCTCACGATGATCTCGCTCGGTGGTGAGGTGGTGGTGGATTACACGCATCGTTTGAAGCGCGAGTTGCCGCAGGAGAAGCTGTGGGTGTCTGCCTATTGCAACGACGTCTTCGCCTACGTGCCATCCATGCGGATCCTGACGGAAGGCGGTTACGAGGCGGACTTCAACCTGATCTATTACAGCATTCCTTACCGCTTCACACCACAGGTGGAGGATATTTTGGTAAAGGCGATCAAGGGGATGGTGACGGAAACGGCTACGAAGTAAGTCGGGTTACTTCACGGAATCTTCGTGAGCAGCATGTCGATGGTGCGCTGGGTGGCACCTTGATTTTGCTTCACCACAGCCAATCCATTACGGCCGAGTTCTTCGCGTTTGGTCGGATTGTGCAGCAGGTCGGCCAGCACACGCTCGAGTTCCGCAACATCCTTCACTTGCACTGCGCCATTGGCTTGTAAAAACGCACGCACGATACTGGTGAAGTTCTGCATGTTGGGCCCGAACGTCATCGCCTTGCCTAGGGCAGCAGGTTCGATCGGGCTTTGACCGCCATTTGCCGTGATGCTCTTGCCGACGAAAACGACGGTGGCATGCTCGTAAAAAAAGACCAGTTCACCCGTGCTGTTCACCAGCAGGCAATCTGACTTCTGCGGTGCATCAAGCCCATTGAGTTCGCTGCGCAGTGTCACCTTCAAACCCAAGGCATTGAGATCCGCCAATGCTTCATGGGCACGCTCGAAATGACGCGGCACCAAGACAAGGAAAAGATCGGGATGCTGTTGCCGTAAGCGCAGGAAGATATCACCGAGGATTTTCTCCTCACCCGGAAATGTACTACCGCCCAGCAGGATGGGTGCGTCCGATTTCACACCCAAGGAAGCGAGCAGGGTGGGGACATCGATGGGACGTTTCGTAGGCAGATGGACAGCATCGAACTTCAGGTTGCCAAACACATGCACGGTTTCTGGGCGGCAGCCGATCTCACGCAGGCGCACAGAATCTTCTTCATTCTGCGCGCCGATGCCTTGGAATGATTTGAACAAAGGCGCGAAGAGGAAGCTGAACCGGCGATAACCGCGATAGGAACGCTCGGAGACGCGGGCATTTACAAGGAAACGCGGAATGTCACGGCGTTGCAATTCCCACAAGAAGTTCGGCCAGATCTCCGCCTCGATAAGCGCGACGGCAACCGGCTGGATGCGATTCAAAGCGCGCTTTACGAAGGGCAGGAAATCGACGGGGTAATAGACCTTCTCAATGTCTTCGGGCAGGCGTTTGCGGAGTTCACCCATGCCCGTGCTGGTGGTGGTGGAGACGATGATGCGGTATTGCGGTGCACGCTGGCGCAGATCGCGGATGACCTGCGCGCAGATGTTCACCTCACCCACGCTTACCGCATGCAGCCAGATGGCGGGGCGCTTCGGGTCTGCGGGCGGCAAATCTTCATAACGGCCGAAGCGCTGCTTGAAGCCCGCCTGCCAGTTGCCCCGTCGCCACATCTTCCAGAAATAGTACGGCGCACTAAGGCAGAAGAAGATGACGAACAGTATGTTATATAAAAACCGCATCAGAACCGCCCCGTATGTGTCAAAAATGGGAGAGTCTGACAAAGTAAATCGCAGGCAAGCGTTTCGCGGGGGTGACTTTTGAATTCATTTTGACCTCCACCTGTGACAGCATCGAGATATGAAACCTTCTCCATCCTTGAGGCGTCTCATGCTTTGGAACATGAAACTTTTTTCTATCTTCAGCGCGGTGATGCTTTGTCTTTTGGCGGTCTCAACGGCGATCCATGCTGCGGAGGCGAAGAAACCAAATGTCATCCTCATCATGGCGGATGACTTGGGCTATGAAACGATCGGGGCGAATGGCGGCACGTCTTATCCTACGCCGCATCTCGACAAGCTCGCCAAGGAAGGCGTGCGCTTCACCCAATGCTATGTGCAACCGCTCTGCACGCCTACGCGGGTGCAGTTGATGACGGGGAAGTATAACATCCGCAACTACTCCACGTTCGGCCAGATGGATCCGAAAGCCGTGACGTTTGGCAACCTCTTCAAGCAAGCTGGTTACGCCACCACCATCGCGGGTAAATGGCAACTTGGTCAGGACCCGGAACTGCCGAAGAAGTATGGCTTCGAGGAACATTGCCTCTGGCAGCACACACATCGCCCGCCGCGCTATGCCAATCCCGGCCTCGAGATCAACGGTGTGAAAAAGGATTACAGCAATGGTGAATACGGACCGGATGAGGTGAACCGTTACGTGCTGGATTTCATCGCACGTAAGAAAGACGCGCCATTCTTCGTTTACTATCCCCTGATGCTCACGCACTCGCCGTATCAACCCACGCCGGACAGCAAGGATTGGGATCCGAAAGCGATCGGCGAGAACGTGAACAAGAATGAAAAGCACTTCGGCGAGATGGTCACCTACATGGACAAGCTCATCGGCCAGATCATCGCGCAACTCGACAAGCAGGGCTTGCGCGAGAACACGCTCGTGATCTTCCTCGGCGATAACGGCACTGGCTCAGGCACCAAGTCTATGATGGGCAGCAAAGTGGTCATCGGCGGCAAAGGCAAGACGACGGATGCCGGTATGCATGTACCGCTCATTGTGAACTGGCCCGCCAAAGCCGCGAAAGGCAAAGTCTCCGACGACCTCGTGGACAGCACGGATTTTCTCCCGACCATCTGCGATGCCGCAGGCATCAAGCTGTCCAAAGACTTCGTGACCGATGGCCGCAACTTTCTGCCGCAAGTGCGCGGCGAGAAAGGCCAGCCGCGTGAATGGGTTTATTCCTGGTATGCGCCTTACGCGGAGAACTTGCGCGAGATGGCGTTCACCTCTCGCTATAAATTGTATCGCAACGGCAACTTCTACGACCTGACGAAAGACTTGGAGGAGAAGAATCCGCTGAAGGTGAGTGATCTGACTGGAGATGCCGCCAGCTCGGCAAAGCTGCTGCAAGGCGCCTTGGCGAAATATGAGAAAGCGCGTCCCGCGTCTTTGCCACAGCCGGGCGCGGATACTGGCGAGGGTAAAAAGGCCAAGAAAAAGAAAAAGCAGGACGAATAAGACGAATCTGGTGTTGGCTTTTACGATTTTCTCAGTGACCTTCGCGACGTGCTGTTGAGTATTTCGCACATCACGCTTTATCGCTACGACCAACCGGTCGCTTTGGGAACCCATCGCCTTATGGTTCGGCCGCTGGAGGGACATGACGTTCAGATCCGATCCTCCACGCTGAAAATCTCGCCTACTGCACGGGTCCGTTGGATTCACGACGTCTTTGGCAATTCCATAGCGCTTGCCGATTTTCTGGAACCAGCCGCCGAGCTGCGCGTGGAAAGTGCTGTCAAAGTCGAGCAATACAACACGAACCCTTTTGATTTTGTGTTGGACCCGTCAGCCGTTGAGCTGCCATTCAATTATTCTGTAAACGAATTCCCGGATGTGGCTCCTTACTTGCAACGTCAGCATCCGGAGGATGAAGAGCTCTTGCGGCACTGGCTGCGACCTTTTTTGAGGGTTAATGGAAGCGCGCGGACACTGGATTTTCTTATAGCCTTGAACAAATCCGTTCCGATCTTCTTCAACTACCGGCGGCGCGAGGAACATGGCGTGCAAAGTCCCGGTCAGACATTGCGTTACCGCTCCGGTTCATGTCGGGATTTTGCGCTGCTTTTAATGGAAGCGGCACGGATAATGGGCTTGGCCGCCCGTTTCGTAAGCGGATACATGTGCCAGTCTGCCAGCGGCGTGCATCAGGCAGCCTTGGGTGCGACCCACGCCTGGACCGAGATCTATCTGCCGGGAGCGGGCTGGAAAGGTTTTGACCCGACGTGTGGCATCCTCGCAGCAGATTCACATGTAAGGGTCGCAGTCACGCGATTGCCTTCACAGGCGGTGCCGGTCGGCGGCAGTTTCACGGGAAATTCTGTGCATTACCGGGGATTGCAAGTGATGGTGGACGCTCGCGTAGTGGAGTAAATCACTCCACCACCCATCGCTTCGCCTTCAATTCATAACGCGGCAAAGCATTGGCCGCTACGATCTCGATGGGCACCCGCAAAGCGAGTGATTCTTGAAACGCCTTTTGCAGACGTTGCACGAAAGCTTTCGTGTCCGCGCAATCAGCCACTAGCTCCACTTCCAACTTCAGTTCGGTGAGTGATTGCACTTTCGTCACACGCACGCGGTATTCGGCCACTTCAGGAAATTGACGCACGATGGATTCTATCGCGGTGGGATAGACGTTTACGCCGCGTACCACGATCATGTCATCTACGCGACCCAAGATGCCGCCTTCCAACGCGAGGACGTGGCGTCCGCATACACAAGGTTCATTAGCACCCCGCGTCTGCACCTTCACCAGATCACCTGTGCGATAGCGCAGGAGCGGGGAACCGGTGCGGCCCAAGGTGGTGAGGACGAGTTCGCCACGGGCAGCAAGTGCGCCGGTTTGTGTGTCGATGACTTCGGGGTAAAAAGCCGGTTCAATGATATGCAGAACGCCTGCTTGAGCAGGGCATTCGTAGGTCACCGGGCCCACTTCTGTCATGCCGTGATGATCGAAGATGCGGGCATTGTTCCAAAGGTGGCTGAGCCGTTCACGCGTGGCCGGAATGCTGCCGCCAGGTTCACCGGCAACGACGATCGTGCGCAGCGGAATCTGCGTAAGATCGATCTTCTCCTGCGCGGCCACTTCGGCGAGATGCAGCGCGTAAGTGGGCGTGCAGCAGAGGGCGGTGGCCTGATGCGCGATCATGGAGCGCAAACGCGCGGCGGTGCTGAGGCCCCCACCCGGAATGCACATCGCCCCGATGTGTTCACCGGCTTCGAACGCGAGCCAGAAACCGATGAACGGGCCGAAGGAAAAAGCGAAGAAGATGCGGTCCTTGTTCGTGATCCCGGCGGCGTGAAAGACCTCCGCCCAATTCGTCACCATCCAAGCCCAGCTTTCCGGCGTATCCAGCCAGCGCAAGGGATTGCCCGTGGTGCCACTGGTCTGGTGCGTGCGCGTGTAACGCTCGAGCGGAAAGGAAAGGTTCGTGCCGAAGGGCGGATGCTCCGCATGATCGGCCACGAGTTCGGTCTTCGTCGTGAAAGGAAAGCGCGCGCTGAATTCCGCGAGCGAGGCCACGCGATGTGGCGCATCGGCAGCCATGAACTTTTCCTGATAGAAGGCGTTGCCCGCGTGGATAACCTCCAAGAGCCGGTTCACCGCGGCGAGTTGCTCGCACGCGATGACATCACGGTTGGGAAAGTCACCAGGCATCGCGAGAAATCATTTCGGCGCTTGCGGAGCAGTCGGTGCCGGAGCAGCAGGCGTCTGCACTGCAGCGGTCTTCACCGGAGCCGGCGGAGGCGGCTTGAAGTAAGTAGCCATGGTGCCACCCACGGCAGCGAGTGCGATGCCAACGTAGAACTGCCACTTGATGGAACCCCAACCTCCGGCGGGCGGGTGCAGGAGAATGGCGACCACCGCATTAACGATGGGCGCACCGGCAAAGATGATGGACATCACGACCGTAGGTGAACCTTTCGCACCGAAAGCCAGCAACACACCAAACGCGCCGATCGCCCCTGCGATACCGGCGATGAGAGACCACCACATGCCCTTGCTCGAGTAACCGGTGAAGGCCACACCTTTCGCCATCAACAAGGCCAGCGGCGCTAGCACGGCCACGAGGAAGTAGGCGATGCCGACGAACAGGAACGCCTTGTAACGGTTCATCGTGGGATCACCGCCGGGATTGATGCTTAACTGGCCCGTATGCAGCAGGAGGCCGTAAACGCCCCAGCAGACGACGGTGAGGAGTGAAAAGTAGAGCCAGGCAAAACTCGAATTGGCAGGACTGTCAGTCGGCATAATGGGTAAAAATCTAGCTTCCGGTGCCCTTTACAGCAAATGGTTTATGGGCATACATTTGAGAAACAAACTGAATCGCTGGTGCGATCGGTGCGTCCAATGATTTATCGTGAAGCTGTATCTGACAGTCCTGATGGCCGGAATGCTGGCCTTGGCCGGTTGCAAGTCCAGCACCGTGGAGACGCGGCGTGCTGAACGTCCAGATGCCTATGCGGCGTTGAAGCCCGAGCAAAAGGTGCTCGTGGATCAAGGCCAGATCAAAGTGGGCATGACGGAGGATGCTGTTTACATCGCCTGGGGCAAACCCGCGCAAGTCGTCACCAGTGAAGATCAGACCGGTCGCACCACCACATGGTTGTATCACGGCACGACTCTGGAAGAGAGCCGCTATTGGTCGTATCGCGAAGTGTCGCGCGATGGCCGGGTGTATCTAGAGCGTTATCTGGACCGGGATTACAACGCACGGGATTACATCAGCTCCGAGATCGTTTTTCAAAACGGGGTGGTGACGCGCTGGCGGACTTTGCCGCGGCCGACGAATTGATCAATTCTGCGGATAAAACTTTTCAGCCAGGACCATGTTCAGCTCATGCACGGCGAGTGTGAGTTGCCCGAAGAGGTCGTAGAGTTCCTCTTCGCTTTTCTGTTCCAGCCATTCTTCTATATCACCAGATTCAAAACGCTGACGGAGTTTGCGGAAGCGCACGCTGAGAGAAACCGTTTCGTTTTTGTCTCCGATCTCGCGCATCAGTTTGAGTACCTTGTCCGCCTTGCGACGCGTGGAGCGGATGAGTTTCAGCGCCGGCTCGGTATCTGTGTGACCTGCCATCACATCCAATAACAGAGCGCATTCGAACTGACGGCAGCGGGTGGGACGATCTGCGTAAATGCGGCATTTGCAATCGGCACCCAGAGCCACGCAGGGCTGGTTGAATTTCCCTGCTTTTCCGCGGACGGGCATCGCCAACGTCTTCAATTTGCCTACATCATCGCCCGGCTGCAGTTCCACATCACGAAAAAGCACGCCATTGCAACAGAGGCCACATTGGAGACAGAGCTGGTCGATGGTTTGGTTGGGAAGCATGGCGGCTGGTCAGGGAGTAAAGTAATAGCGCGTGACGTGAAAAAACACCGGCGCAGCAAAGCAGATGGAATCAATACGATCCATCACGCCACCGTGGCCTTCGATGAGATGGCCCCAGTCTTTCACACCGCAATCGCGTTTGATGGCGGACATCACTAAACCACCTGCGAAGCCCAGGAGGCAGATCAGGAACGCCATACCGGCTGATTGCCAGGGTGTGAACGGCGTGGCCCACCAAAGGCCTGCACCAATCAATGAAGTCGTGGCAACCCCGCCGATGAAACCTTCCCAAGTTTTGTTAGGGCTGACCAAGGGCGCGATCTTTCGCTTGCCCGTCGTCTTGCCCCATACGTATTGCATCACGTCGCTCAACTGGACAACGAGGATGAAGTAGAAGAGCAGCTTGCCGTTCTGGCCTTCGTAACCAGGGATGTTTAACGTGAGCAAAGCAGGTGCATGACTGACGCAGTAGACACAGATCATTAGCGCCCATTGTATCTTGGCGGTGCGTTCCAGAAATTTTTCACAATCACCAGAGAGTACGCTGCGCAAAGGGATAAACAGGAAGGCGTACACGGGGATGAGAATGGTGAAGAGACCATACCAATCAATCGCCACCAGCAAGTATTGCAACGGCGTGATGATGAAGAAGCTCCAGAACAACGTGCGATGATCGCCCGGACGCGAAGGTGTCAGCGTGATGGTTTCTCGCAATGCGAGAAAAGAGAGAACTCCGAAGAGGATAACGGAACCGAGACCGCCGGTAGCCAAAGCCACACAGAATACCGCCACCATGCCCCACCAAGCGCGGATGCGGTCGTTCAGGTTGGCGATGGTTTTGGATTCGCCGCCGTTGCCGCGCGCGAGCATCCAGCCGATCATGCTGGAAATGATCAGCAGCGCGATGACGCCGCCAACGAGCCAGATGGTTTCCTGATCCAGTTTCAGATTCATGTGAGTCGCAGGTTCCACACCGCCAGGCGGGCGCGTTCCAAGAAGTCCGCTTTGGCTTCTTCCGCACCCAAGCTGATGGGCGCACCCACGGTGATACTGCCGAGCATGGGCACCGGCAGCACTTCGCCTTTCGGCAGCACGCGATTGAGATTCTCCAAGTAGACGGGCACGAGCTCCAGTTGCGGCAACTTGCGGGCGAGGTGGAACAGGCCGCCTTTGAACGCATGCGGTTCCGGTCCGGCATTGCGCGTGCCTTCGGGAAACAGGATGAGCGAAGAGCCATTGGCCAAGGCCGCTTCCATCTGTTCCAGGGGATTATCACTGGCCGTCACTTTCTTTCGCTCGATGAGCAAGGCGTGCAAGACTTCATTCGCCAGATAAGCACGCAGACCACTTGACCAATAATCTTTGGCGGCGATGGGTCGTGTCTGTTTACGGATGGCTGATGGCAAGGCTGCCCAGATGACGAGTGCGTCTAGGTTGCTTGAGTGATTGGCGAAGTAGATGCGTTGTCGCAGTTCAGGCCCTGTCCCTTGCCAGCGCATGCGTGCACCGGTGAGCAACCGGACCAGGCCGATGAGCAAGGCGGCGATCATTGGCTCTCCAAAGTGCGGACGATACGGCTGGTGCGGCGGAAGATCGTGATCAGGCAACCGATGCTGACGATGACCAGGCACCATGGCAGCAGAGTGAATGACCAGCCGAACCAGAGAGCGAATGCATCGAGCAACGAAGCAATCGTGACCGCAGCCATGCGGTGTGGCTTAGCCATCGGACCACAGAATTGCTGCCCGGCACCGGTGGAAGCACCGAGTGCACGGACATACGCGGTCATCACCGCTAGTGCTGCTGCGAGCCAACCGACATGATGCAGCCAAGAAATCGTGAGTGAAGTGTACCCGGCACCCACCAGAATAAAGATGTCAGCAAAGCGATCAGGCAGTTCGTTATAGATCTCGCCGGACTTCGTCTTGAAACCGCCTTCAATGGCGATCATGCCGTCGAAGAGATTGCACAGAAGGCGGAGCTGGATGTTCAGCGCGGCTGCAAAGAGAAACCAGGGTTGCAACGAAGGGATTTGCTGTGGGGCGAGCCAGAATGCCACTCCGGCGAGAGCGGCGAAGAAAATGCTGAGCACGGAAACGGTGTTCGGACGGAGACCGCAACGGATAAGCAAACGGGCCGCCGCACCTGCCCAGAGGGTATCGCGTGACTTCAGCGGACGACGTGAAGGAGAGTTTTCGACCATGGTCCAGTTTCCTCTGCACAAAGTGAGATTTTCGACGGAGCTTGGAAAGGAGAAACCGACAAAAGTCCCAGAGCGAAGGTGCATTTCCGCGTGCAAGCACCGCTTCCTTCGCTATGGTTAGCGGCATCAGCAAAACGAGCCGCCCGCAGACCGGTCTAATCCGGGGAAGGCGTCCGCTTATCCGGCGCCGGTCTTGAACAGGACGACACGTTTGCAACGAAAGATATCGCCATGCCCGTCAGCACTTGCAGTCATTGCGCACAACACATCGAATTTCCCATTGAGATGGCCGGCCAACGCGTCGAGTGCCCCTCGTGCGGTGGACCGACCACGCTTGTTCTACCACAGAGCGGCGGTGCCATCCATGTGCCACAGCAGGGACGCCAGGCACGCGTGGGCAATGAGGAAGTGATGCGCGTGGGCTCCACGGCGATGCGCATCATCGACAACGTGGAGAAAGTCATCGTGGGCAAGCGACAAGAGGTCACGCTCACGCTCATGGCCCTCTTCGCGGAAGGACATGTGCTGCTGGAAGACGTGCCGGGTGTGGCGAAGACCATGCTGGCACGGGCTCTTGCGCAAAGCATCGGGTGCAATTTCAAACGATTGCAATGCACGCCCGACCTGTTGCCGAACGACATCACAGGCGCCTCTATCTTCAATCCCAAGACGACGGAGTTCGAGTTCCGCCCCGGACCGCTCTTTGCACAGATCGCCCTCGCGGATGAAATCAACCGTGCCACACCGCGTGCCCAATCCGCGCTGCTGGAAGCGATGGCGGAGCGGAAGATCACGGTGGATGGGACGAATTATGAATTGAAGCGGCCGTTCTTCCTCATCGCCACGCAGAATCCGGTGGATCACGAAGGCACATTCCCGCTGCCAGAGGCGCAACTGGACCGCTTCCTCGTGCGACTCAGCTTAGGTTATCCGAGCATGGAGGAGGAAGGACGCATGATTGACCGCATGCGTACTGCGCATCCGATTGATTCACTCGGTGCGGTGGTGAGCGCGGAAGAAGTCGTCGCCTGCCAGCAAGCGGTGCGTGAAGTGCAGGCGGACCCGAAGGTGCGAGATTACATCCTGCAGATCGTGCGCGGCACGCGGGAACATGATGCGGTGCGCTTGGGCGGCAGCCCACGTGCTACGCTCTCGCTCTTCCGCGCGGCGCAATCCATGGCGGCCATCCAAGGGGATGAATTTATCCTGCCAGATTACGTGAAACAGATAGCACCAACGGTGCTCGCGCACCGGTTGATTTTGAAACCGGAGAGCAGGTTGCGGAAGGTGACGCCAGCGGGTGTGATCGAGGAAGTGTTGCGTAAGGTACCGGTGCCGCTGTTGCCAGATACGATGAGACGATGAAGTGGATCATTGGAGCGCTGGTGTTGCTGGTGGCCGGGCTGGTTCTGCGGCTCGAGCTGCTGGTGTATGCCATGTATGTGCTGCTGGGCGTCTTGCTCGTCAGCCGTCTGCTGGCGCGCACATGGATCGAGAGCCTGTCGGCGAAACGGAAGTGTGAGGAGGCGCAACTGGAAGTAGGCGGCACATTGCCCGTGAAAGTCACGTTGAGCAACAGTGGGGCGCTCGCAGTGCCTTGGGCGCTGGTGGAGGATTCGTTACCCACGGAAGCGTTACAGGCGAGTCCGGCGCAATTGCAGATAGAAGGCCCGCGGTTGGGCTTAGTTCGCGTACCATCGCGCGGAGAGAAGGTCATCGAATACAGCGTCACGTTCTTGCGACGAGGTTATTATCAAGTCGGTCCGTTGCTGGTGGAGAGCGGCGATCTGTTCGGATTGCACCGGCGCTATCGCGTGCTAACGTTGCCGCATTACGTCACGGTGCTGCCGCATGTGGTGCCGCTGGAGGGATACGACATCGCATCGCACCGGCCACTCGGCGAGATACGGCTGACGCATCGGCTCTTTGAGGACACGGCACGCATCTCGGGTGTGCGGCAATATGTGGAAGGCGATGCGTTGAATCGCATCCACTGGCGGGCGACGGCACGCACGGGTGTGTTGCAATGCAAGACGTTCGAGCCTTCATGCATCGCCGGTGCCACGCTTGTTCTGGATTTTCACAAGGACAGTTTCAATGTGCCCGGTGCGGAGTATCGGGCGGAACTGGGCGTGACCACGGTGGTATCCATTGCGAACGCGCTTTACGAATTGGGCGAGCAGTTCGCCTTTGCCACGAATGCACGCGATGGTGCGGAGCGAGTGGCCACAGAAGGCTGGCGCTTTGAATTCACCACGCGTGATGCGGCACAGAAGATGGCGGCGCCAGCAGAGCGGAAGGATAGGCTGCGCCCGGTGGTGATCGAGCCGAACACAGGCGACGAGCATTTTACTCATCTACGCGAAACACTGGCGCGCGTGGAATGGAATGACGGGCTGACGTTATCGCAATTGCTGAACGAAGTGGAATCAAGGCTCTCGCGGGATACAACGGTCATCGTAGTCGTGCCGCAGATCACGGAGGAGATGGCGTTCGCACTCGGGGCATTGCAACGGAACGGTTTCAAGGTGTTCGCAGTGATGATCACGTTCGGGGATGAGGATTACCATGATTGGGCCAAGCCACCGGTGTGGGCGGGACGTTTGTTGGCGGAAGGAGTCGAGTTCCGCTGGATCTTTGATGAGGCGGGGTTGTCGTCTCTGTGTGCGAGCGAGGTGTGGAGATGAGCGCTTACCAGCCACCACCGCAGAAGACGATCGTAGATCACCTGGCGATCCTCGTTTGTCCGCTGGTCATCATGGTGATGGTGGGGAGCCTGGCACTGTTTTTGGCTAAGATCGGTTACACGGGGCGTTATGTCTCGCGCGTGAATTGGGCGTTGTGCTGGTTCGTGTTGGCTTCCGTACTCACATCTCGCATTGGGATTCAATACGGTTCGGAGCGGGCTTCTATTTATGGATTATTCTTGGGTGGCGCCATCGCCGTGTTCTTCTGGCGGTTCCTAGGGTTTGGCATGCCGCTGTATATCCTGCTCGCGATCCTGTGTTTCATCTGGTGGTGCACGAGCCAGCTCACGTGGGACTGCACGATGATCGATGATGATGAAGATTCCTCAGGGCAAGGTTTGCTGGAGGCATCGGGGTTGGACGGCAATGCGGCGAAGGAAGCGCAGGAGGAGACGAAGAAACATCAACTTCGGCGGAAGCGCAAGCTGTGGTGGCAACATCTCTTCGGCAGTCAGGCGAATCGCAAAGGACAACCGCATGCGCCGGGCATCTGGATCATCCTGTTCTCGCTGCTGGCGCTACCATTGTTTGGCATCGGCCAGTTGAAGTTCGGTTCCGCAGATTCGCCGGACCGGCGGTTCGGTTTCATGCTGCTGGGTATTTATGTCGCGGCTTCGTTGACGTTGCTGTTACTCACGAGCTTCTTGGGATTGCGTCGTTACTTGCGTCAGCGGCGGCTGGAGATGCCGGCAATCATCACGGGTTCGTGGATGATCTATGGCGTGATCCTTGCGGCCTTGGTGATGGGCGCGTGCCTCTTGCTGCCGCGACCGAATGCGCAGTTCACGCTCACGGCCTTCGTCAACAAGGTGAGCCAGGAGATTGAGCAGAAGGCATCTAAGTATTCGATGCTTGGCGGGGAATCAGCGCAGGGCGAAGGCAAGCGCAAGGGAGAAGGTGAAGGCGAGCCGAAGGGTGAGGAGCAGGACAAAGGCAGCGGCGGCGAGAAGAAAGGCGAGAGCAAGGGCAAGACAGGCGCAGGGGAGGAAAAAGGAGAGGGCCAAGGAAAGCAGAAGTCAGAACCTGGCGAGCAGAAGAGTGATGCGAAGAAAGGCGAAGTCTCAAACGAAGGCCAGAAAGATGGTGAAGGGCAACGCCCGGAGAATCCGACGGAGCAGCCGACATTGACGCCGCAGGAGGAGAAGACGAACTGGATCAAGTGGATCATCTACGGGTTGCTTGCGCTGACGGCGCTGTATCTCCTCTGGCGTTATCGGCAGATCATCAAGAAAACATTGGCTGCCATGTGGCAGGCTATCTGCAAATTCTTCCGTGAACTGTTGGATTCATTCAAACGGGTGCCACGTCCGGAAGCATTGGAGTCGAAACAAAACGAAATACCAAAGCGGCGATTCAGTGAGTTCATGAATCCTTTCATCGCGGGGAAGACGATGTCATCGGACGAACTGGTGGCGTATACGTTTGAGGCGTTACAATGTTGGGCGAGTGAGCATGGAGCGGCCCGGGCGCACGGAGAGACGCCGTATGAATTTGCGGGACGATTGGGAAACAAGGAACCGATGCTGGCGGAGGATGCGCGGCAACTGGCGTGGTTCTATACGCGGATGGCGTATGCGCAGCAGAGTCCGCCTGAGAGCGTGGTAAAGAATGCGCGGAGTTTGTGGGAGTTCATGAGTGTGGCGGGGGTGGTTGAGGTGAGGTGAGGTTTTCAATCCGCTTGGCTCGCTCAACCCTCATCACGGCTCTCTCCCTGGCCGAAGTTCGGCTTCCCAAAGGGAGAGGGAGAACATTTGACGCTCCCTTAAAATGATATGGGGCGGTGATTTTCGAATGCGCCGTTGCGAAAAGGGTTTGGGCATCGCGGCAACGATGCCCAACCGGGATAAGGCTTACTTCCGTTTCGCAGATTTTAGAAGGGATTCGGCGTGGGTGCGGGCAGCCGCAGATTGTCCGCCGAGCATGCGGGCAATCTCGCTTACGCGCGATTTCTCATCGAGCAATTCGAGGGACGTGGTGGTGCGGCCTTCGGCGACGTGTTTGGCCACGACGTAATGGGCATCTGCACAGGCAGCCACGGGGGCGAGGTGCGTGATGCAGAGGGCTTGGCGATTCGCACCGATTTGGCGCATCTTGTCGCCCACAGCATTCGCAGTTTCACCACCTACATTCGCATCCACTTCATCGAAGACGAGCACGGGGATCTGATCGTGTGCGGCGAGGACCGTTTTCAATGCGAGCATCACCCGGGCCATTTCACCTGAACTCGCGATGGCACGGAGCGGGTGAGCAGGTTCACCAGGATTCGGAGCGAAGAGAAATTCGATGGTGTCCAGGCCGGAGCTGGCGGGGAGTTTATCGCTAGAAACTTCGGTGGCGCTTTCGATCCGTACATCGAACTGGCTTTGCTTGAAGCCGAGGTCGGTGAGTTGGGTGACGACGGCTTTGCTCAATTTGGGCACGAGCTTCTTGCGTTTGGCGCTGAGATCTTTGCCGGCTTCCATCATCTGCTTGTTCAGCTTGGTGATGCCGGTGTTGATGCGTTCCAGTTCGGCATCGCGGCTCTCAAGCTGGCGCAATTTATCCGCACTCTCCTCACCGAAGGCGATGACATCGCCGAGAGTGGAACCGTACTTGCGCTTGAGCGTGTGGATGAGGTTCAGGCGCTGCTCGACTTCTGCCAGGCGTTCGGGATCGATATCCACGCGATCGGCATATTGTGTGAGCGCGTGCTGGAGATCGTTCAGAGTGGAGACGGCGGTGGCGTGGAGCTCAGCCATCGAAGAGACAGAGGAATCGATGCGCTGGAGTTCATGTAAGGTCCGCCCCACGGCACCGAGGGAATCCATGGCGTTGCTCTCGGCTTCGGACAAGGCGCCGAGGGCGTTGCGGCTGAGTTCGATGAGGCGCGCGGAGTTCGTGCCACGTTGGTACTCTTCATCGAGGCCCGCTTCTTCATCCGGTTTCACGCGGGCGGCGGTGATCTCGTTCGCCTGATGGCGGAGGAGATCGAGTTGCTGCGCATAGGTCCGCTCATCCACGACGAGATCGGCCTTTTGCGCTTCGAGTTCCTGACGTTGCTTCACCAAGCCGGCAAATTGCGCGCGCGCTTCGGCCAAGCCTCCGAAAGAGTCGAGGATATCGAGCTGCTTGGAAGCGTGCAGTAGAGACTGATGATCGTGCGGGCCGTGCATGTCCACGAGCCATTCGCCGAGTGTGCCGAGGGCGTTGAGCGTGGTGGGTGAGCCGTTCACGAACTGGCGGTTCGCGCCGGTGGCGGTGAAGGTGCGCTTGATGACGAGCTGACCGTCTTCACACGGTTCCAAGCCGTTCTCATCCAAAAATTCTTTGAGCGGGACCTTGAGCTGCGAGACATCGAAGACGCCTTCCACGGTGCAGGCATCGGTGCCGCTGCGGATGAGGGTACGGTCGGCGCGCTCGCCGAGCAGGAGGTTCAGTGCACCGATGATGATGGACTTGCCTGCGCCGGTCTCGCCGGTGAGGGCGTTAAAACCGGGGCGGAACTCCACCGTCAGGTCACTGACCAGCGCGAGATTCTTGATGCGCAACGTGCTTAACATGCAATGCCGCGTTCGTTCTTGGGAAATCTGCCGGGAACAGTGTTTAGGGGCAAGCAGGTTGAGCAGGATATTCTCTGCTGTGGTTTGGTCACCAGTTTATCTGGTTGCTCCCGCTGCTTCCACAAACGCTTTTGCCAATCGTGTCAGTTCCGCCCAATCCCTTTCCTGCAAAATCTTCTTCGACACCAATGAGGAGCCTACGCCCAAGGCTGCACAACCGGCTTTCAAGAACTCACCGACATTGTGCAGATCCACACCGCCCGTTGGCACGATCTTCAGGTGCGGCAAAGGAGCACGCAGGGATTTGATATAATTCGGCCCCAAGCCCTCCGCGGGGAATATCTTGATGAAATCCGCCCCGGCTTCGTGCGCCAGTTGCGCCTCCGTCGGCGTGTAAGCCCCCAGCATTACCGGCTTGTCCAACGCATGCGCGGCATCGGCGATCGCAGGTCGCATGATGGGTGTCACCACGAATTGCGCACCGGCTTCGATCGCCTTCTGGCACGTCTCCACATCCAGCACTGTGCCTACACCGATCAGCGCCTTGTCACCTAGCTTCGCCGAGGCTTCCCGGATCGCCTCGATCGCATTCGGCGTCGTCATCGTTATCTCGATCGCTATGACCCCACCCGCGAGCAATGCTTCCGATAACGGCATAACGTGCTCCTGTTTTTCAGCGCGAACGACGGCGATGATGCCGGGATTCTTCAGGGCGGCGATGATGTCGGATTTACTGCGCATAAGGGGAAAATGACTAATGACGAAATCCGAATGACGAAGGAATGAGCAATGAACAAATGCTTAAATGGGATGACGAAACGAGCAAGCAGACAAATCTTAAACTAAGTTTGCGACATAGCCTCCTTCTCCCCAAGGGAGAAGGAAGGGATGAGGGGGAAGGAAACGTCCCTGAGCAAAGACTGCTCTCAAACCGAACTGGAACATTTGAAAATTCCTTCGTCATTCGGATTTCGTCATTTGTCATTCCGCGCACCAGCGCGGCGATAGGCTTCCGCCAACAACGTTATCGGATGCGCCAGCCGCACGTTCAATCCCTGCTTCTTCGCACCGTTGATAATGTGCAGGAGGCAACCCGGATTGCCCGTAGCCACGATCTCAGCCTTCGTGCTGACGATGTGCTTGAGCTTGCGATCAAGCAACTGGTTCGCCATCTCCGGCTGCACGATGTTGTAGATGCCCGCACTGCCGCAGCACCAGGTGCTCTCCGGCAATTCTATGAGCTTCAGATTCGGGATCGCCTTCAACACTGTGCGCGGTTGTGCCGTGATCTTCTGCCCGTGGCAGAGGTGACACGCCTCATGATACGTCACGTTCTGTGCAGGCTGATTCTCCGCAGCGGGTGATTTAATGCCGATCTTCGCCAGCCACTCGTGTATATCATACACGAGGGAATCCCAGAGTTTCGCACGTTCGGCATAGGCCGGATCATCCTTCAACAACGAGCTATAATGTTTGAGATGTGAACCACAACCGGCGGCGTTCGTGATGATGGCATCGTGAAATTCCGGCTTGATCAGGTCAATCTGGCGGCGAGCGAGCTGGCGGGCCATCTCCAATTCACCGTTGTGCGCATGCAAGGAGCCGCAGCACTGCTGTTCACGGTGCGTGATCACCTCACACCCATTTTCCACGAGCACCTCAACCGTATCCCGGTTTACATCGCTGAAGATCAGGTCTTGCGCGCATCCGGTAAGCATCGCCACATGGTAGTTGGACTCCCCTTTCGGCAACGTCACTTGGTCGATGAGTTCTGCAGAAAACTTGGACTGCACCGTGGGCGTCATCGCCTCCAACTCGCGGAGGCGTTTGGGCAAGAGATTCAAGACCCCGCTCTTACGCACAGCGGTTTGCAAACCGAGGTCTTGATACAATCGCAAAGCACTGCCGAAGGTCTTCAGCCGTTCATGCTCCATGAAGAGCCAGTTCAGCGTGAGACTGCGGATGGCACTGCGCTTCGGCGAATCCATCACACCACTTGCTTCAGCCTCCCCGCGCGCATGCTCGAACAACTCCGCGTAATTCACCCCTGCCGGACAAGCCGTCATGCATGCAAGGCAGCCCAAACAGAAATACATTTCCTCGGCGAATTCCTCCGAAGCTTCCAACCTGTCATCCGCAATGGCGCGCATGAGCGAGATGCGACCGCGCGGGCTGTTGCGCTCCAGCTTCGTGGCATCGTAAGTGGGGCACGTGGGCAGGCAGAGCCCGCAGTGCATGCATTGCTGCACCACCGAGTAATCCAGATCCTTCAAATGCGAGCCCGCGCTTTTCATGTTGCTGTTGCTGGGCCCAGATTATGCCGAGGTGAAGCGGAGGGCAAATGATGAATACTTACGGTTTGTGATGTGAGCCTTGCGGATCGAGTTCTTTAACCACTTTCATCACCGCATTGCTGTCCGCGGAATTGGTAAGTGTCCCGGAAAAAACAACCATATGCGGCACCAGTTGGATGGCAACCGGACCAAGTTTTTCTTTATAACGCTCAAAAAAGGAACTCCAGTCCGTATCGCGATTTGCTGCCAGATTTACCAGATACTCGGCCTCTGCCTGACCTTGCCCCGCAATGCGAAGGATGCTCAATGCAGCGTCTCTTTTAAACCAGGCGTCAGCTTTGGGATACGCAAAGGATTGGCGAAACATCGGCAAGCAAATCCCTGCCTGCTGTCCGTAGGCAGCGATGGTGTCTGCTGCTTGAAAACGAAACCAAGTAGCATGGTTTTCATCTTGAAAAATAGGGATAAGTTTGGGGATCACCAGCTCTGGTTCAGAGTGGATACTAGCTAAAAGCTCTAGTGCTTCCCGACGGTCTTGTCCTTTGGCACTGTCCACCTGTTGCAGCAGTTGGGGCACTAATTGCCTGGCCTCAGGCCCCAGCCAAAGGAGCAAATAGTACGCCCGCTCGTTTGAATAAATGATGGGCGAGCGGTTGCCAAATAGAGCGCGAACTTCTGCGCGTAGACCGGTCCAAAGCCGGGATTCACCATGACGGTATTCATTCCAGAGCAAAGCAACACCGTTGGTTCCCATGGCCTTCAATGCCAGAGCGGAAGGCATCGTTTCAAACGTCTCTATTCCAGGGAAATAGTGGTCGTGAGTTTCAAATTGTGCTTCCGCAAACCATTCCGCCGTCGTCTTTCCTTGATACTTTGGTTGTGTCGCGCGGTGAATCGCCTTAATGCCCCAGAGTAGTAGACACAGACCTGCCAAGCCCAAAAACAAACGAGAGCGGATGAAGTGAGCTTTGGGTTTGGTTGCGGTTGTTTCCACTGGTGGCGCGATGTTCACTGTGGTGCCGATTCGCTAACCTATTCACTCCGCAAGCCGTTCAACAACTGCCCCCGCAACGCGAACGCTGCGGCTACCAGGGTCCACACGCCGCCGCTGAGCAGCACGGCTCCGAGGGTCATCGCGAGTGACGCATAAGGAATCTCCGCACCCGGCGAGAGCAACGCTGGCAACACCGCGATCAATGCGGAGATCACGCCCACCGCCAAGCCCACGAGCAACAACACGCCATGCTCGCTGATGACGAGCCACTTGAGTGTTTGTGCGCGGAAACCGATCGCCTGCATGAGCGCGAGTTCACCGCGACGTTCCAGCACGTTGCGCAAGACCACCACGCCCAAGCCGAGGCTGCCGAGCAAGAGGCCGAGTCCACCAAGGATTTGGAAGGTGCTGAGGTAAGTGTTCTGCACGGCATTGAAGGCATTCAAACGTTGTGCCGTGGAAGTCAGTTCCAGACCTTCGTTCTGCAAGGCCTTGGTGAGTGTGGCGGAAACTTCTTTCGCGCGTTCCGCCGGAGTATCGATGAGGAACATGCGATGGCCGCTCTCGGAAGGATACTTCGCCACCAATGCCGCTTCATCGATGAGCAAGTTGCCTTGCAGGATGGAATTAGCCACGGCACCCACGATGCGCACCTTGAAGACCTGGCCGCGTTCGTCACGGAAATCCAGCGTATCGCCCACCTTCTTGCCCATCGCCCACATGATGGAATTGAAATCACCGATGGCGGGAACTTCATCACCTTGCACCGAAGCTTTCAGCGCGAGCCACGGTTCTTCTTTGCTCACGCCATCGCCGAGCTTCGCGAAGGTGAATGCCTTGCGCTCCTGCAAGAGCAGCGGATTCACACCGAGCAAACGCGGTGTCTGCGCGCGGTTCAGGTTGAGGCAGCTCGCGTCATCGCCATCCTTCACGCGGAACGGCACGAGCGAGACATCCTTCAGCTTCTTGTCATCCAAGCCGAAGAACTCTCGCCCTTCCTGCACGTTCAGATCATGCACCACGGGCAACGTCGTATCCCCGATGAAGGCGAAGCCACCCGTGCCCGCAGAACGCTTCCCGGCATCGGCGATGGCGTTCAACTTATTCGCCCCTACCGCTACCACAAGGAAGCTGCCGCACGCGAGCAAGCTGATCGTCGCCAGACTGCGCTTACGCCGACGCACGGCATTGCGGATGCCGAGGCCGTTCAAATGAAACTGTGCCGCAAGTTCATCCGCCGAAAGTTTCAGGCCCGCATCACGCAATTTGTTCAACCACGCGGCACTCGCTGCTAAGCCGCCGATGAGGAATAGCCCGCCTGCGCCGAAGAATAATCCTGCTGCGCTGCCACCATCACCGCCAACCTTCGCCCAGACGACCATCACCAAACCAAGCACGATGCACACGGTAGCGATGATGCCCGCCTTGCTCTTCTTGGAACCTTCCAGAACGGTGCGCCGTTCCTCGGCACCTTCGGCGAGCAATTCACGCGCGGGGCGTTGCACCTGCTTTCGCACGGCGAGCCAGATGGTGATGAGCGCCACGAAGAAGCTCGCCACCGTGCCGATCACCAACGTCTGCGGCTGCGCATGAAACGCGAGCGAGGACGTGCCGACGGCATCGCGCCACAAGTTCGCCAAACCATAGAGCATCCCGCGCGCATACCAGATACCGCCCACGGCACCCAGCACACCACCGATCAAAGCGATCGCACTTCCCTCGCCCAACAACAGATTCCGCACTTGTTTGGGCGTGAAACCGAACGCGAGCAACGTACCCACTTCACGCGCGCGTTGCTCCACACCCAATTGGAACAAAAGCGCCATGAGCAACAACGCCGCCACGATAAGGAAGAAGCTGAACCCGATGAAGAGGCCGCCGAAGTCTTGCGATTGATCCACCGCCTTGAGCGCCTGTTCGCGCACCGGCAGGAAACTGAGACTGACGCTCGCGGGGTCCATCTGTTGCTGGATGGCTTGGGCGAGTTGATTCGTCGTCATGCTGCCGCTGTCGTAACGCACAGCCGTCAGATCACCGAAGCGATTGGACCAAAGTTTTTGCCCGGCAGCCAAAGAGATGAAAGCCTTGGGCGTGCCCTTGTGATCGTCCCAATATTTTTCATCCTTGTCTGTGATGGCGTCCATCTTGATTGGAAAGCCCGTGTCCCAATCTCGGCAGTTCTCGGCATCCGTCATGCCGGGGAAATCCGGCATGAGCGAGCGGTCCGCATAAATGCCGCTGAGTGGCACCACGGAATGCACGCGGAAGGTATTCGTGCGCTCCTCCAGCTTGCGCCCGATGCCTACGAAATAATACGTCATCGTGACGATGTCGCCCGCCTTCGCGCTGAGGTCATCCGCAGCCCATTGTCCGAGTACGATCTCATCCTCTTTGATGCCCGCAGGCAACCATGGCTCCCCGGCCGCCGTCACCATGGAGTAGGGTACGGAGTTCGTGCCGAGGCGGATATCATTCGCGAAATACGTAAGAATCTTCTTTCCGTTCGCGCCCGCTTTCTCAGAAGCTTGCGCCATCGGTGAATCGAGAAACACGCGCGGTGTGCGTATCTCAATCGCTTTCGCATCTGCCAAATCACGCAGCTCGATCTGCGCATCGGCGATCTGCCAATGCTTCCTCAAGGCGGCCGTGAGCTGATCACCATTCGCTTCGCCTTTGCCCACGAGCAACAGGTTTGCTTTGCCGGGAATATCGAGGCGTTGTTGCAACCACGCGATGGGCATGAACGCATTGAAGGGTGGCAACTGGCTCGCTTGCAGACCGAAGCGCCCGAACTCTTCATCCGTCACGATCGCATGCACCGTCACGCGCAAGGCGGCGGACGCATCCTCCTGCGAAGCGAGTGGTGCATCGCGGGAAAGTGCCGAAGGTTTCGGCACACGAAAGACCACATCCTCCTTTTCCTTCACGCCAAGCTGTCGGGCGAGCCCTTCATTCAAAACGACTGAGCCATCGGGAATCGTCGCCCACGAGGGTTTCTTCTGCGCAAGATCCCAGAAGCCGTTCTCCACGCCTTGCACCTGCACCTTGTTCGCACGCCCTTTACCGCCACGGGCACTTGCGGTGCCGAGCACTTGCACGATGGGTGTTACCGGCGTTTTGACTTCCGCAGAAATCTCTCCGGCCAAAGCAGAGCGGAAGAAGCGGTCGTTCGAAGCAAGTGCTTGCTCCGTCTGGCCAAGGCGCAAGAGCGCGAGCTTCTTCAGGCTCGCCCGAACGGAATCGCCGACGAGCAAGGCGCCGATCAAGACCGCACTACCGACGACGGCACCAAGCAACACACCCAGATGCGCGCGCCAATGATACGCGAGACTGCGCCGCACCAATGTTCCCAGGCTCATCATACGAGCGCCTCCGTGGGGGTTTTAACCACAGATGAACACAGATGGACACAGATAGATGAGAATTGTTGGCGTGAGGCGTTAGAGCGAAACTTATATACTTGGCGTGCGGTTGCCCCCTCACCCCGGCCCTCTCCCCCGAGGGGGCGAGGGAGATGAATGCGTTGGCGCGTTTCCCATCTGTGTGAATCTATGTGCATCTGTGGTTAACCCTTTTTCTCCACGAGTTTGCCGTCTTGCAGTTCCAGGATGCGGTTCATCTTTTTCGCGAGATCGAGGGCATGGGTCACCACGATGAGTGTCACACCCTCTTCCTTGTTCAGCTCCACGAGGAGTTGCGCGAGGTTATCGGCTGACACGCGGTCCAGCGCGCCGGTAGGTTCGTCCGCGAGCACGAGCTTCGGCTGATTGATCAGCGCACGCACCACGGCGACGCGTTGCCGCTCGCCACCAGAGAGCTGGCCGGGCTGATGGCTTAGGCGTTGCGCCAGGCCGACGCGCTCCAGTAATCGCTTCGCGCGCTCCACCGTTTCCGGTCCGCGCTTACCATCGGCGGCCAAGGTCGGCACGAGGACATTTTCCAGCACCGTGCATTGCGGGAGCAGATGGTGGGATTGAAAAATGAAACCGATTTCGCTATTGCGCAGCGCGGCCAGCGCGAGTTCATCGAGCTGCGTCACATCGCGTCCGCCGAAGGTGACCTTGCCTGCGCTCGGCTTATCCAGAGTGCCGAGCACGTTCAGCAACGTGCTCTTGCCCGAACCGGACGGACCGATAATCGCCACGGCCTCGCCCTGCGCGATATCCAGCGTGACTTCTTTCAAGATGTAGAGCGGCGCCGCCCCTTCGGCGGAAGGATACTGTTTGGACAATCCTTCCAGCCTCAACAATGCTGCCTGTGTTCCCATAGCGAGGATTAGACACCAGAAACCGCTGGATGTCAGAAAATTTCTTGGCGTTAACGAGCCGTTGTGGTGAAGCTCAATGAACCACCATGCGCACTCATAAGGCCAAGTCTCCAAGTTATTCGCTCAAGTATGAAGAGATGTTCGCTTTATTGGAGCAGCCGCTAAAGGGCCGTGATGGTGTAGCGGAACAGAAAATCACAAGTGCTGAGAAGCGACTGGGTATCAAGCTGCCGACGGCTTTGCGCGAGTATTATCTGGTGGCAGGGCAGCAAAACAAATTGAACCGTGCCTATAACCGTTTGCTCCGGCCATCTGAATGGTATTTGCACAAAGGTAAACTGTGTTTCATGGAGGAGAACCAAGGGGCAGTCGTTTGGGGGACCAATACCGGTGCATCAGATGCCGCTGTTTATCAGAGTCCGTCAAACGAGGATGGCCTCGCGAAATGGTATTTGGAGAATCGCAAATGCTCCGCGTTTTTGATGGGTATGCTCGTTTGGCAGTCGACCTTCGGCGGTGGTTTGCCGCATACCGGCTCGATACTTTGCTCAAAGGGGATGCTCGCTTTGCTGGAGAAGAATTGGAACTTTGTCAGTGAGATCAACGGCATGCGCACGTATGTCCGTGAAGGACAGGCCGCCAGCTTTCTGAAATGGTTTCAAAACGACTGGTGCGTCTTCGTTGGAGCGACAACGCCTGAAGGCCTCGCTCTCATCAAGAACGATCTGAAATGAGCAGCTCGAATCACTCTTAATGATTATTTGTATGCGTTATCTTGCTGTCCTGTTTGCTTTGGTTGTCGGAAGTTCCCTGCACTCTGCCGAACCCAAGCCTCTCGATCCCGCTGCCCAGATCGCGGCCAAAGTGGAGCCCACCCGCAAGGTCGTTTACAAAGAGATTGCCGGACGCGAGCTGCGCCTGCATATCTTCGAGCCAAAAGGTTTGAAAGCGGGTGATCAACGTCCCTGCTTTCTCACGATTCATGGCGGTGGTTGGCGTGGAGGTGAGCCGCGTCGCATGTATCCTTTCGCTGTGTACTTTGCGGAGCGCGGCATGGTTGGCATCAGCATGGAATACCGGTTGGTGACAACGAAGGGGACGAATACGGTTTTCGATTGCGTGAAGGATGGCCGTTCGGCTGTACGTTACATCAGGGCGCACGCGAAGGAGTTGGGGATTGATCCGAATCGCATCGTGGTAAACGGTGGCTCTGCCGGTGGACACGTGGCCGCGAGCACCGCGATGTTCGAGGGCGTTGATGAATCCACCGATGATCCGAAGATATCCAGCGTGCCGAATGCGATGATCCTTTATTATCCTGTCATTGATACATCGAAGGAAGGTTACGGCAATGCCCTCATCGGCAGCCGTTGGCAGGAGATCTCGCCAGCGCATCAGGTGAAGCCCGGCACTCCACCTACGCTCACCTTGCATGGCAGCGGCGATACGACGACCCCATTCAAAGGCGCACAGAAGTTCCATGACGCCATGCTGAAGGCGGGTAACCGCTCCGAACTGGTCGTGAATGAAGGTGGCGTGCATGGCTATTTCATGTTCGACGGAGCGTTGTTGAACGATGCTTTTATCCAGACGGAACAGTTCTTAGTGTCCTTGGGTTGGTTGAAATAGGTGGCCAAGCCCCTCGCAACCGCTTCTTGCGCAATAACGGTAACGATTGCGTTACGGGCGTTGACTTTCTTTTTTCCGTTCGCTAGGTTCCGCGCCGTCGATACGGGTTTGAGTTCCTATGAGTTCATTCCTTGACCAGCAAGTGCTTGTGCTGAACCGCCTCTGGCAGGCAGTCAATGTCTGCAGTGCGCGTCGCGCTCTTGCTCTCCTCTTCCAAGGCCAGGCGCAGGTCGTTTTAGGCGACCAAGATGGCGAATTCGAAACCTACAATTTTCCCCAGTGGAAAGACTTTTCCGAACAGGAGCCGCATCCGGAAAGCGTCACCACGATTTCCTTCAGCATCCGCGTGCCGCGTGTGATCATGCTGCTGGTGTTTGATCGCCTGCCGAAGCAGGAAGTGAAGTTCACCCGTCACAACATCTTCGAGCGCGATCACAATACCTGCCAATACTGCCGCAAGCAGATGGATAGAAGGGATTTGAATCTGGATCACGTCATACCGCGCGATCGCGGTGGCCCGACGACGTGGGAGAACATCGTCTGTTCCTGCATCCCGTGTAATACGCGGAAGGCGAACCGCACTCCGGCCGAGGCAGGCATGAAGCTCTTCCGCAAGCCCACGAAACCGAAGTGGCGTCCCTTTGTGCAGTTCAATTTCAGCGCCCGTTGCCATGATGATTGGAAGCACTTCCTTGATGTGGCTTACTGGAACGTGGAGTTGAGGGATTGATGGTTTTCTTAAGATTTTAAAAGAAGAAGGGCATCCAAACGGATGCCCTTCTTCTTTTTAAAATAGCGTAACGTAACGGGATGTTACGCCGTCTTTTTCGCTTCCTCGATCAGTTCCCAGAATTTCGGATTGTCCTGTAGCGCTTCGTCTTCACCCGTGGGCAACTTGGAGCGGAACAGGAAATCTTTCATCGAGTTCTTGCTGAGGATGCGATGAACCACCACGCCGAGATCGTGGCGCTCAAAGTAGACGCGGTAATCACCCAACCGGAAGCGGTGGAGAATCTTGCCGTCACGTTCCAGCTTGCCGAACGTTTCCAGATCCGTGCTGACGCACTCTTGCGGAAGGCCGCGGAACTCCCCGAGGATTTCCAGTTGGAGTTCCTTCGGCATCTTGGCCAGTTCCGACGCGCTCGTCGGATTGAAGATGATCTGAAAATGACGCATGGACATACGTTCGGATGTCAGGGCTGAAAGTGCAAGGGCAACGTGTTGAAAAGCAGAGCGACCGAAACTGGAAACAAGAAACCCGAAACTAAGTTGGTAGCGCGTACGGGAATCGAACCCGTCTTTCAGCCTTGAGAGGGCCGTGTCCTAGCCGATAGACGAACACGCCAATAGGGAAGAGATAGTAATTCCCGGAAGTGAAGTGTCAACCGTGATGTCGGGAAGCCTCGGGCGCATCTTGACACTGCCCCCGATTAGGTAGTGAACCAGAGTTGATCCCAGTGGTGATTATGGCGTGCCTCGGAGAGTGCGGCCAGATGGCGCATGCCTTTGGGCGTCCAGAACTGGCCGGGCCGTTTGAAGCGGCAC